>JAWXBT010000027.1:0-3267 GCA_034440315.1 bacterium | reverse complement strand
ATTATTGAGACCCCTGGAAGACCTTGTCAAGAAACGATGAAGCGGTCGATAGAGAATCAAAGATAATAATTGTAAAAATACTGGGAAAAAAGTGATTGAAAAAATTACTAAAATTGAAAGTACAATTGCTGACGGAGCAAAAAACCAAATACAAATCAAAAATAAAAAAATAAATGGGGAAACTAGACTGCGCCGTAAATTATCAACCAATTTCCACTTTCCCAGTCCTGTGATTGGAGAAGGATATAGTTGACGATATGAATCAGGAATGTCTTTTCGAATCCAAGGCAAAAGTTGCCAATCACCCCTAACCCAACGATGCAGTCGTTTAGAGTAAACAGTATACTTACTCGGGAAATCATCAAATAGCTCAATATCTGATGCTAATGCAGCTCGAGCAAAAATTCCTTCAAAAAGATCGTGACTTAGAAGAGAATTCTCTGGAACTCGGTTAGCCAATACTTTTTCAAAAGCATTTACATCGTAGATTGCCTTACCTATAAAAGAACCCTCATAAAAAAGATCCTGATATACGTCGGAAACAATACTCGTGTAAGGATCAAGGCCAGCTTGACCTGCGAATATCTGTGAAAATAGAGATTTTTGCGCACTTACTAAGGTAACACCAACACGCGGTTGAATAATTCCATACCCTTCTTTAACTATCCTCGTTTCTGGATCTATGATTGCTTGATTGAGTGGGTGTGAGATTGTTCCAATTAGTTTAAATGCGGTTTCACGAGGTAAGTACGTGTCAACATCTAGAGTTAAAACATATTTAAATTCTCGAAGAAGCGGTTTATGGCCGACGAGCACGATCATATTATGCTCATCTCGTCCTAAGATCGCTCTATTAAATTCATCAAGCTTGCCCCGCTTTCGATCCCAGCACATGAATTTACCTTCGCTAGGATTCCATTGTCTTTTCCTAGTGATTAGAAAAAACCTACTCGGGGCGTTCTGACAATACTTATAATTTAAGGCCTCAACTTTTTGTGCAGCAAAATTAAATAATACTTGATCAGTTGGAGATATTGCTGCACTTGCATCAGCTAGATCGGCTAACAGTGCAAAAGATATATTGATGTCATTGTTTGCAACGAACCTAACTTCTAAAAAATCAATTGTTCGTTCAATTCCTTCTTGATTTCTAAAAATAGTACTTACAGCTACAATCGTTTTAGCATTATCCGGAACGCCAAATTCATAATCCATCTTAGGCAGGACTCGGGGCTTTACAATGAAAGGTACTATCCAATTAACTATATTTAGTGAAAGTGCAGAGGCAGGAATTTGAAAAAATAAAATGACCGTGAATAATAAAACATTAGAAGTCTCAAAATAGCTTAATTCTCGATAGAGAAGTATTGTTTGAATTAAAGTGAGCATCCCTATACAACCTAAATAGATTACAAGAGATGCTTTTTTATCAATCAAACGTGAATATCTTTCAAGAAGTTTTGGAGAAAATTTAAGTTTTTCTTCAAGTGCGCTTGTACCAACATCAATTAAATAGAAACCAATATGTAATTTTTTTAGTGCTGTGCTTTCATTCTCATTGTCTTGAGCTGCCCGAGTTAATAGTAAAGCTTCTTCTGCAATTTCAACTTCGGATCTCTTTAATTGACGAGCATATTTTTCAATTTTGGATCTACAATTATTACGAGTAGCAAAATCTGATCTTGAATAAATACCGGAAGGATCTAATCTTAGAATTTCCTCAACTTTACTGTTTTGCTCAAACCATTCAGGCCAACTCATAGTTAATACGGTCTTGAGCGAGTGAAAAGAATTTCCAATGGAAATTTGATTTGCAGCTTGGCTATATTGTTCAAATCGCAGTAAGTCATTGGCTGATTTTAAATGTTCACTCAACCATTCCTCAAACCAACGTAAGGCTAAACCGCCTTTTGAACCTTTCAGACGTAACCTTCTTGTTAAATGTGCTGCATAAGATGGAACAATTTCAGGTTGGGTTTTAATATGTGAAGCAAGATCTAATAAAATATCAGTAGCATCTCTTTGTTCATTATCAATAATCAGTTGTGCTAAATTTTCTGCTTCATTCTCTGATTCTTTATCACGTAATGCAGTTATTGCTAGTCGCCTAAGATTTTCTAATAAGGCAATTCTTAACATAATTGGAAATGCCCATAATTCTCCAATCGATAAGATCTGAGTTTTTTGATATGAATTTATAAAATTACTAACTAGATCTTTATCAACAACTGCATCGGTATGAGAAAGAATCTCCAATGCCAATACATATACTCGAGGTAGTCCAACATACTCGCCAGAAGTTAGTTTTGGTAATGAAGCATAATACTTCTTGGGCAATAGAGTTCTTATTTCATGAATATTTTGTTCAATGACATGATAGTTATCAAGTAACCACTCGCCACCTGGAGTAATCTGCTCACCGTCTTTGACAGAATTTGCCAAAAGATGATAAGTCTTCTCTAAAATTCTAAAATTTTCTTCAAAACGATTTCGAATACGACGCCAACCTTGCTGAGATTGCGTTGTATGGTGTTCTGTAGATAAAAATACAGCGTGTTGAATTAGTCCATCACGAGTCAAAATATCTGCTCTTAAAGGCGCATCGATTTTTATGGCGCAGAAACCACCTTCAACACTTAGAAGCACATCTCTTGGTCGGTGTTTTTTATGAAAAGTAAAGTACTGCAGAAAGATTTTAAAGAAATTACTCATTTAAATATCAGATTAAGTCTTTGGTAAGGTTTTCAATTTATCTGCTCTTATGGCCAGTCTCACCAAGTAGTAATTGAAGAGTCCAGTCTAAGGAAAACTCAACGACAGAGTAAGCTAACATACTCACGAGTCTCTATGCCAGAAAGGATCTTCCAAGTAGAGTTTAGGGATGGTACTCGCAAAAAAACTATCTCTGGCTCCACTCATGTGACCTGGCTTTTATAAAAGCAACTGCTTTCCATGATATAGTAAGTCCAAAAAAGAACTTTCCCGAAAGCAAATCTTTATTTGAACTTACGATCCCTCGCAGGGATGTAATAAAGTTATCCCAAATAATTGTTTTAAGTAAACCGGAGGTTTTTCCACAGAAAAGTATTCGGAAATTACTTATTGGGATAACAATATTACAAATGAGCTTTCTGTTGTTTAGTTTATGTTAGCAAGTACTTTTCAAATGAATTCTTCGATAAATTCGTTTTAAATCATCAATTGAATCAATGTTATTAACACTTTAGAAAATTTGAAAACATGTCGAGGATCATAACAACTGAATAT
>JAWXBT010000026.1:0-11918 GCA_034440315.1 bacterium | reverse complement strand
GAACTTGAAAGGTATGGCGATTTCAATTTCAAGATAGAGGCGACACCAATGACAATATTAGTCTTTATTAAAGATATGGTTTTAAAATCAAAAATAACTGAATACTCTTCTTCTAGAGGGATTTCCATATCTTATCAGTCAAATTGGGAAAATTTTAAAGAGGTGCTTAATTCGGCAAGTGTATCGAAGATTATTTTGGATATTAACCTTTTAGGAGATGATAACCTTGCAGGTAAATTAAGCTGGATTTTAGAGAATGCTCCAAAGGTTGAAATAATTGGCTTTTGTTCCCATATTAACAAAGAACTTTTCGAAATTGCACAGGAAACAGGCCTAAAGACGGTCCTGCCACGTTCTAAATTCTTTACGAATTTAGAGACTTGGATAAATTAAATTTACCTCACATCTATGCATAATTTAGTAATAACAATTAGGTAGAACTCTTATTTCTTTTAAGAGCGTTCATTTCAAATTCATACGGGTAGCCTTTGAAGGTCTAAAAGGAAAATAGTTAATTTAGGTTTTTGTTGTGCGGGAAGTTTTGTAGTTCTAACAATTCTTACGTTTGGAGCTAGAAAACTTTTCGTACAACACACATCATGCGAGGCTCTATGAAGCCTCAAGAAAGACGATACCATGCATCATGCGTTTCTGTTCGTGATCGTTCTCATGTTCTCTCTCTTCAACACAAGCTGTCGTGCACTGCCTGGTTCCGCCACCGGATCCGACACATATGTGAATCGGATCTGGCAGCTCAACGTCGAGGATGCTGGTCTTGCGAATGTCAAGGCTCAGCAAGCATCCAACCGCAAGCAGGAAGACAAGGTCGCTAAAGCTGAGAAGACTTCTCGTCTTCAGCAGCAAAGTCGTGGTGCGCGTCACCGTGACACTGTTGTGTGGAGGGAGATCAAATCGATCGAGAGAGCACGGAACTGCACACCCATCAAGTATGGGTTCACTTCCGACTACTCTCCCAATCCCGTTGCTGAAGCACCGAGTTGGAAGTACTTGATCGAGTTGCTGCCGAGCCTAGGATACCGTCTCAGTCAGGACGGTCAGTGGGCAATTAAAAATGGATACGAAATCGGATCCATGCAGACATCCCAGTAACAAGAACATCTCGTTACTGGATTGGGCTCTCTTCTTAGGTTTTCATACGACCTTCGAGGGCTAGCCCACCATTTTTTTCTCTGATACTGTATATTTTTTAATTTTATCTTTTTATGTCAGTAGTTCCACTTCTTAGTGCCCAAGAGCTTAGTAAAACTTTTGGGATAAAAAATCTTTTCAATAATATCTCTTTTTCGATTAATCCTAATGAAAAAGTTGCATTAATTGGACCAAATGGTTCAGGAAAATCTACACTTTTGAAAATCTTTGCTGGTCTTGAGGATTCAGATACAGGAAATGTTCATCCAAGACGTGATTTAAGATCTATCTATGTTCCACAAGAAGATCGTTTTGATGAGAAGCTTACAGTTTTTCAAACCCTAATACAGGTTTTAGTGGCAGCAGGGCACGAGGAGTATGAGATCGAAGGTCGAGTAGGAGTGGAGATTGGACGTGCTGGTTTTAAGGATAAGGATGCAATTGTTGGAACATTATCAGGTGGCTGGAAGAAACGTCTTGCCATCATTCGAGGGCTAATTTTAGATCCTGAACTTTTGCTTCTTGATGAGCCAACTAATCATCTCGATATAGATGGTGTGCTATGGTTAGAAGATCTTCTTAATAAGAATACAAATGCCATAGTTTTCATTAGTCATGATCGGTATTTTATTGCACGCTTAGCAGAACGAGTTGTTGAGCTTAACAAGAGATATCCACAGGGTTATTTCTGCGCTGATGGTGATTATGGAGATTTTTTAGAAGCTAGAGCACTATATCTAACTGGTCTTAAGCAAACTCAAGAATCATTAGCTAATAGAGTTCGACGTGAAGTCGAATGGCTTAGACAAGGAGCAAAGGCTAGAACTACTAAATCAAAATATCGTAGTAATGAAGCTTTAAAACTAGTCGACGAACTTAAAAATTCAAAATTTGATGACCGAAAGGCACAACTTGAATTTTCTACTTCAAATAGAAAAACAAGAGATCTTATAAAAGTAGAGGAAATTACAAAGTCTATATCGGGACGAACGCTTTTCAAAGATATTTCTGTTACTCTTTCTCCTGGAGTAAGATTAGGTATTGTTGGTCCAAATGGAAGCGGAAAAACGACTTTCGTTAAAACACTACTAGGGGAATTGCAGCCAGATCAGGGCAAAATAACAAGGGCTAATCATTTACGCGTAAGCTTCTTTGATCAGGCTAGAAAGTTACTCGATCGATCAGTGACGTTAAAAAGAGCTTTAGCTCCACAAGGTGGTGACTCAGTTCTTTTTAATGGACAATCCATGCATGTTGTTTCATGGGCAAGAAGATTTCTTTTCTCAAATGAACAACTTTCAGTGCCTGTTTCAAGCCTTTCAGGTGGTGAACAGGCCAGGGTTCTTTTAGCTCAGTTGATGCTGCAAGAATCCGATATTATTTTATTTGATGAACCTACCAATGATTTGGATATCGCAACTCTTGAAGTCTTAGAAGAAAGTTTTTGTGAATTTCCTGGAGCCATTGTTTTAGTAACACATGATCGGTATTTACTAGATCGAACAGCCACGACCATTCTTGGTTTGTCATCGAATGGTGGTTCTTTCTTTGCCAGTTATTTACAATGGGAAGCTCAGCATCAAAGTGAACTTAACAATCCGAGTTCTGGTAAATTAAAAATCGCAACTAACAATTTAACGAATAAACCTGATTTTAGTACTGTTATTGTTAAACTTACTCAAGAAGAAAATCGGGAATTACGAGGGATTGAATCTAAGATTGTAAAAACTGAAGCTGAGCTGATAAAACTTCAGCAGGAGATTATGTCAGAAAAGATTTCTCGAGATGCGGCTGCATTAAATAAGTGTTGTGAAGCAATTGCCCTTCAACAAAAGACAATTGAAAATCTCTATAAAAGGTGGGAAGTATTGGAGCAGAAACGTTGAGCTTTTAGGCGTTCATTAGCTCTTCGATCTCAGCGATGCTCTTAGGAAACCCCTCGCTTAAGATCTCAGGTTTGCCTGTTTTAACTAAGACGTCATCTTCAATTCTGACTCCACATATCGGAATATTTTTAGTTTTCTTTTGAAAATAAAGTCCCGGTTCAATTGTTATGACCATTCCTGACTTTAATTCACCATTCTGACGATCTCGTAGATTTCCTAAATCGTGAACATCAAGCCCAAGTGTATGTCCGATGCTATGCATAAAGTAAGGCTTAAAAGCACCTGTTTGCATTAACTTTGAAGTTTTTCCTTTTAATATCCCCAAATGTACTAAACCTTCAGTTATAACTTTTGCCGCAGCATTGTATACTTGTTGAATTTGGTTGCCATTTTTAACTAGTTTTATGGCCGCCTCTTGGGACTCTAGTACTATTGAGTAAATCTCATTTTGAATCGGAGTAAAATGACCGCTGACTGGCAATGTTCTACTGATATCTGCCGCATACATTTCATAAACTGCACCACAATCAATTAAAAGCATTTCACCACTTTTAATTTTTTTATTTTGTTCTTCATAATGTAGTACTGCTGCTGATGGACCACATGCTACTATCGTATTAAAAGATGATTCACTGCCCTGAACCTTAAACAGATAATCAATAGTAGTAGCAATATCTGATTCAACTCCAGCTTGAGAAATAAAGGGAACTGTATCAAATAAGGCGTTATTGGTAATCGTAGCAGCATATTTAATAAATTGAATTTCAGAAGAATCTTTATAGAGCCTTAGTTCTTCCAAAAGCTTATCGCAATGAACAAACTCAGAAGGAAGATTTGCTCTTGTTGAATAAGAGGATGACATTAGATCGAATGCCACCTTCCAAGAGTCAGCTTGAGGCGCATTTTGATGAAAAAGTGTTTCGTGACCTTTTAGATGGTTCTTAATTTCATGAATACAATTTTTACTTTGAATTAAATCCGCTCCTAATGATTTGGCAAGTTTTTTATAATTTGGAGAATTTCCTTCCCATGTAACTGTATGTGAATCTATTGGTGGAACAAATAGAATCGGATTCTTTAATGTTGAAGAGATAATTAAAGAGATTGATTTACCTTCAGTGCCCGTTAGATAAAATAAATTACTGTCGGGTCTATACTTGTAGGTGGTGTCTCTTGATTTGATAGCAACTGGAGCACTGCTTAGTATTAGAGCAGATGACTTTCCAGTTTCTTTGAGTAGTCTTTTAACTGTGGCAATCCGTCTCTTACATAACGCTGTCATATTTTTTTCCTTTACATTGCTCACTGTGAAGTCTAACATTTCAACAGATGGAGCTATTTCATTATAGATGACGATACTGTCTTAAAGACCAGTCGGAATAATACGTAAAATGTATAATCATAACAGAGCTAAAAAGGGTACCTAGAAAGATCGTTGGAATAAGTTTGGCAAGACACCTCGCTGTATCCATAATATGAAGAGTTTCTCCTCAAAGGACCTCGTAATTTAGATATTCTAGCTTTTTTGGTATTCAGAGTATAAAAAATGTTTGAGACAGTATTTGAAATTAGTCAGGGTGATTTAGAAAACGAGTATAATCATCTCGACCATGTAGGAATAGTTTCTTTACTTCAAAAAGCACGATTACGTTTTTTTGATGAATGTGGTTTTTCTCACGAAAAACAAATTAAAATGGGATATTTTAAGGTAATTTCATCTATTTCTATATCATTTCTTAGAGAAATAAAGACATCTTCAGTAAAGATTACATGTGAGAATATTCGATTTGATAATAAATCACTTAAAATACGAGAATGTATTTTTGATACTGAGAGAGGAAAACTTCTTGTTGCAGCAGACATCGAGATCAAATTCATAAAAGCAGGATTGCCAAAGGCAGTCGATCCTCCTTCTGAGCTTATAAAAAGACTAATTCAAAATGACAAATGACCGATTTTACTAAACTATTAGTTTTTATTCTTTGGTTTCAAGAATTGACACAATGTTTCTAGTAGGTTATCTTCTTTAATCTTAACTATTTCAATTAAAGCGGTTTGCCATGAAAGAAGGAATTCATCCTAAATATCAAGATTGCACAATAACTTGCACTTGCGGAAATACATTTAAAACAAAATCTGTTCTTGAACAGATAAGCGTTACTGTTTGCTCATCTTGTCATCCCTTTTTTACTGGTAAAGAAAAGATGCTTGACACGGAAGGTCGTGTAGATAAATTCCGTCGTCGTTACGCTCAGACACAACCTGCTGCAAAATAACTGCAGCATTGATAATAATTGATAGATTGAACTATTTTAAAATATTAAATTCCTATTTGAAGTTAATATTTTCACTCGTACTTTGTATATTTCTAAACTCCTGCGTCTTAGGTGGTAGATCTGGGCTTGGGCCTGGCGAATTTCCTCCTGAGATTAAATTAAACTCACTCGACGGTACTCCCATCTCACTTGCTGACTTTAAGGGAAAAGTTGTTCTTATTAATTTTTGGGCATCTTGGTGTATGCCATGTGTAGCAGAAGCCCCAGCAATGGAGCGTCTCTATAATCGATTGAAAAACAAAGGTTTTGTGATCTTAGCAGTTGGGATCGATGATGAAGAATCAAAACTACGGGGCTTTAAAGAAAGGTTTGGGCTTACTTTTCCAATTGTAATAGATAAAAGTGGTGATACAAAAGATATGTATCAGGTTTCTGGTGTACCCGAATCACTTCTTGTTGGAAGGGATGGGAAATTACTTATGATTCCTGATCCTGATGACAATCGTCCAACAGTAAGAATTATTGGACCTAGAAACTGGGATTCTCCAACAGTAGAGGGGAGATTCAACAACATTCTTCAGCAAGGTCGACCTTGATACCAGTAATACTTCAAATTGGAATTATCCCGATCAACAGCTTCGGCCTTATGATCGCGCTAATGTTCATGGCTTGCATTTATCGACTCTCAGAGAGTTTTTCAATCTCTGGGGTCGATCCAAAAGTAGCGGAAACATTTGTTTTTAGTGGCGTACTTTCTGGTCTGATCGGAGCTAGGATTTGGTATTTAATTGAAGAATACTCAATAATTAAAGATGATTTTTGGGGGGCGGTATTTTCTGGTGCTGGATTTACTTTTTACGGTGGTTTTGTTTTAGCAATTTTAGTTTTAATATTACTTTGCAAGTTCAAGAAAATTCCACTTCATGTTTTTTTTGATTCAGTTGGTCCAACTCTCGCTATTGGTTATGCAATTGGACGGTTAGGGTGTCAGTTATCAGGTGACGGTGATTATGGAATTGTAACAAATTCATTTCTTGGAATGTCCTATTCGTCTGGTGTCGTACCAACTCCTCCTGGAGTTTTAGTTTATCCGACTCCTCTTTTTGAAAGTTTCATGGCAATTTTGATTGCTGTTTATTTAATTAAGGCTGAAAAGTTGGTAAAATGGTCCACCCCTTATAAAAGATGGGGTCTTTATTTATGCCTAGTTTGTGCTGAACGGTTTTTTATAGAGTTCATTCGAGTTAAAGAACGGTATGCCTTTGGATTATCTGAAGCTCACTATTTTTCAATTTTGTTTTTTGGACTTGGTCTTTATTTAGTATTAAGAAGCAATTCTGCTAATACTTCACCAGTAGAATGATCAAGAAATCTTAATTTCACAAAGATACTCATTTCTGGATGCTTAGAAACTTCTTCTTTGATACCTGAATAAAATTTTTCTTTGGCAAAAGTTGGCATTGCTGACATAGGAAAATTAGAAAAATGTGCATCCATTACATCTCGTGATGAGGCCACGATTCTTATGTATTTTGGTCCAGCGATTGGATTGCTTCTTAAATAAGAATCAAGTGCAACAAATTGTGTTGGAACAGTAGACTTGGGGATAGTGGGGGTTTTAAGTTGTTTTTTTTCTGTAAACAAGCTTTTTAGGAATTCAGAAAATTTCTTTTTTGCTTCTTCGTTAGGTGCATAATTTAAAGCTTCATTCGCAGCTTTTTGAGCTTCCGATTTGTTTCCTGAGACAGCATAGTTGATTGCTAAATTGGCTCTAGCTAAAAAATGGCTGGGTTCTTTTGCTAGTGTAAATAAAAGTTCTTTTTCAGCAGTATCGAAATCACCATTAAATGTTAGTGCGCTGGCATATGTTGCTCTTGTATTGAAATCTCCATTCTCAATATCAAGGTATAATTTAAAATATTCGGCAGCCTTATCAAAAGCTTGAAAGTTATATGAGATATTTCCCATATTCAACAAAGTCTCTTTATCATCTGGTGCTAACTCAAGCACATGTCGCATGGAATCAATAAGTTCCAAAACTAAACCCTGAGGTGGCTCTGTTAGAGATTGCACCTTTGCTGCTATGGAATTAGAAAGGAGTTTCCAAGAGGGTATGTCAGATTTATTTTGAAGAGCTTTATCATAAAGAGCGTTAATTGAATCGTCAAAAAACTCAGAACGCACCTGAGATCTTTGATATGATTCAAATTCTTCAGTTGGTTTCAGTCCTTGAAAATTTTTACCTATCTCAGATGGAATAAACCAAAGAGCGATGGCTACAATTAAAAAAGAAATTATAAATTTAGGATAAATCACGTATCTCCTAGGAACATTCAAGGGTTGCACTTGTTTCAGTATCCTCAACTGATATAGCACTAACCGTAACTCCATCAGCAGCAAAAGTCACGCTACCCTTAACGCTATTAAAAAGTTGGGAAGTTGAACCAATTGTTGAAGTAAAAGTTCCGCTGGCGATAGTATCAGAAAATACAAGATCTGATGTTACCTGGGCTTTCTCACTTGAATTTGTTTCTGTGCCTTCAAATGTGAGATTTACTCCTGTATTTCCCGTTTGAGTTGGAGTTATCCCGGTAACAGACACTACAGAATCCCCATTTTTAAATGTGCATGAATATGTTTCGGCTAAAGAAGAAGTTGTAATCGCTAATTTAGCGACACTAGAATCTCCGTAGTCATTTCTTACTGCAACTGTAACCTTAGTTGGTAAATGGCCGTAAAAATCTGGTCCAACTCTGATTCCATAGGGACGTTCACTTTGTATGGTAAAAAGTCTTCCATTAACATACCACTCAACAAAAACATCATCCCCATCAGCATCAAAGCCGTCTGCAAACATTACAATTGTTTCGCCGTCTTTTAATGCCTTCGGATATCGAACGGTTGCAATCACTGGATCTTTTCCCATACCAACTCGCAAATCACGTTGAAATTGTTGAACGGTAAAAGTCTCTGCAAATATATTCTGGGCAAACAATGAAATTAGCCCAAGTGTAAAAAATATTTTTCTCATAAAAATTCCAGTTAATATTTAACTTGTATAATTTCTCAGATATTTGATACTTGCAAAAGTCCTAATTCACCCCGCAGAACCTTTAAAAAAATACCCTTTCGAAAATCTACTAGATCTGGCAACTTTGATATTAGGTCAATTATCGGAAAGAGACGCTATCTTCCTTGGCCTAAACCTATAAAACGACAGAAAACTTATTTCGTAATTTTGGAGAGGCCATGCGAGCACTTAATGCTACTCTTATTGTTGTTTGTTTTTTCAATTTAATTGGATGTTCTTCAATCTTAAAGAAAAAAGAAAATCCAGATCTAACTATTGTACAGACTATAAAGAGCACAATGACCCAAGAGGAAGCTCAGGCAATGATGGAGACGGGCACTCGTAATTGGGCTTATGGACAAGGTATTGGAGATACGACCACAAAAGTTACAACATCAATATTTTTTCCTCCTGCTATGATATACTTTCTAGGTAACGCTGGATTGAATATGGTCGGATATGAAGGACTATATATAACCGATGCACTTCCAAAAAATCACAGTGATGGATTCATGGGTGTGTATGATACTGTTACCTCGATCCCCGGTAGGGTAATAGCAGCCTTTTCAGGTACTCCTTATAGATCAGAAGAGGTTATACGCTCTAATGGTGGTTTTTGGGGAAGATCCGCAAATAACCAGTCTCAGATGGCTTCGCTCAAAAATGAACCTAAAAATGATGGGATTCAGGTTGCATCAAACCACCCAATTATGAGAAACGATCTCTATGGCGAAGATCGGTCTGGTAGTTAGAGCTGGGGTACAAGAAGCTATAAGTTTAGGTAAGAAACTTGTTACTTGGGCAAAAGAAAATAATCACGAAATTCTTATCGAAGAAGAATCCGCGAAAGCTCTTGGGCTTTCAGCTCCAGGAATCACTCCTAGTGTGATAGCAACAAGTTGCGATCCCGTTGTTGCCCTTGGAGGTGATGGTACACTTATTGGAGTAGGAAGATACGTAACTGGTAAGCCTCCCGTAATGTTAGGAGTGAATTTTGGTCGACTTGGATTTCTGACAGAAATAGCCCCGAATGAACTTTTTGGCACGTTAAAAACTGTCATGAGTGGTACAGCTCAATTCGGATCAAGACACATGCTTCATTGCTCTGTAACTCGAAAAGGTAAAAATATTTTTTCTATGCAAGCAGTCAATGATGCAGTTATTCATAAAGGTGTTTTTGATAAATTAATGGAGGTAGAGCTCTCAGTTGATAATCATAAAGTAACCTCTATTAGATGTGATGGAGTCATTATATCAACTCCGACAGGATCTACCGCATATTCACTCTCAGCCGGTGGACCAATTGTAGCACCAACTCTTCCTGTAGTCTTATTGACACCCATTTGCTCACACTCTCTTACCCATAGACCTTTGGTTCTCAGTAATGAAAGTACTCTAAGTCTCACAGTTCCTAAGTATGACGGGGAAGTAGCACTCTCCATAGATGGACAGGAGGGTATAAAGATTGAAATTGGAGATATTGTTGATATCAAAAAATCTCCAAATTCAGTTATTTTTGTTAGATCTCCTTCACAGACATATTTTGAAATTTTGAGACGAAAATTAAACTGGGGAGTTACGGGCTCTTAATTCTTTAATTCCCGATAGCAAGCAACTTTTTCTGAAATTTGATGATTATTTCTATATAGACTCTCATTAATTCTATATTAGTATACTTAAATAAATTTGATTCTAATCAGTAGTGGTGTGCGATGCTATCTGAACTTCATATAAAAAATTTTGCAATTATTGAAAAACAAACAGTTTCTTTTGCAACTGGTCTAAATGTAATCAGCGGAGAGACCGGTGCAGGTAAATCAATTATTCTGGATGCACTTAAATTAATCCTAGGTGGAAGAGGGAATGCTGAGAGCATAAGAACTGGTACTGAATCTTTGGAAATTAGCGCTGTCTTTGATCTATCATCACTTTCTCCGCTTTCCAAAAATACTCTTCCAGAATCTGTTCAAGATCTTCTACAAGGAACAGAATTAGTGCTCACAAGAGAACTTAATAAGTCAGGACGGAATAAGATTTTTATAAATGGAAGAGCTGGGACCGTTTCCCTTCTTTTAGAAGTTGCTGAGAAACTGATCAATATTTGTGGACAGAATCAAAGTCTTAAATTATTTGATTCTGGATATCATTTAGAACTTGTTGATGCATATGGAGGACACGGATTAATTCTAGCAAAATACAAAAATCTTTATACAGAGTGGCATTCTTTAAAACAAAAGATTCTTCAAATAGAGACTCGTGCAAAAGATGCTGCCTTTAGACAACAAGGTCTTATTTCAATAGTAGAAGAACTTAAACCAATTGGACTTAAGTCTGGAATTAAACAATTTATTGAAAACGATCTCAAAAGGCTCTCCTTTGCCGAGCAGATTATTACAAGTGCTACAAATATCTCTTCTTACTTTGAAGGAGAAGGAGGGACATATGAAAATTTGCAGAAAATTGCCAATTCCTTGAGCTCTCTTTTAAAACTAGATCCCTCGGCTAATAAATTAAAGGATCTTTTTGAAAATTCTAGATCTATTCTTAGAGAGTTTGAGGCAGAGCTTGTCTCCTATGCCGCTAATATCAATGTCGATGAGGAAAAACTCCGGGAGTTGCAAGATAAACTCTCTGATATTGTAAAACTTGAAAGAAAATACAAAACAACTTCCGATGGACTTCTTCAGATCTTCGAAGAATCTAAAAAGGAACTTCTTTTATATGAAGAGGGGGCTGGAGTTTCGGAATTACAATCAAAAGTGGAAGTAACTAGATGTGAACTTTTGAAAATTGGAGCTAATCTGAGATCTCTTAGAGAGAAAGCAGCCAAAAAGTTAATAAAAGAAGTTGAATCTGAGCTTTCAGAGTTAAACATGAAAGAATCCAGATTTAGAGTTAAAGTTGAAGATGCTGGGATCTCAAGCTTTGGTACCGAAAAGGTTTCTTTTGAGATCTCTACTAACAAAGGCGAAGAGTTTAAAGACATCCGAATGGTTGCATCTGGAGGGGAGCTTTCAAGAATAATGTTGGTTTTAAAAAAAGTACTTAGAGATAGATCGGGAGTTCATGTATTAGTGTTTGATGAGGTTGATACTGGAATTTCTGGAAGTGTAGCAAGAGCTGTAGGAGAAAAACTTAAATCCCTTGCTCAACAAAGTCAGGTAATCTGCATAACCCATCTGGCTCAGGTCGCCTCGCTCGCCGATCATCATCTCTTAGTTGAAAAGACTTCTGGAGTTCGAACTAAAACAGTGGTTACAAAATTAATTGACTCTTTTAGAGTTGATGAAATAGCAAGGATGTTAGCTGGTTACAAGGTTACTGATGCATCTCGTGCATCCGCAAGAGAACTTTTATCATCAAATCCGCAGGGAAAATAGAGAGAGGCCCATCGCTTTTGATTATTTTGAGTTTGCATCATTTATGGCGTTTTATCTGCTTTTTATACTAACGCACCTCTTTCAAATTCCTTTTTACCTTTTGCGATGGGTTTTTTAAGGAAAATTGGATTTCTAAGCTATTGAATATATTGTATTT
>JAWXBT010000025.1:0-3507 GCA_034440315.1 bacterium | reverse complement strand
CTCTGGAATCGATCCAGACATTCAAAACATAGCTGCTGTTAAGGAATTAAAAAAATATTTTGATACAAATCTTAGTGTCGAACCAATAAACGACTCTATTCTGAATGAAAGATTTGTAAAAAGTTCTGAAGACCCTGGATTTGATGTTGTCTATAGTTGGGGAGTTTTACATCACACCGGTAATTTAAATTCGGCGATTCACAATTCAATAAGACTTACTAAAAAAGATGGATTTTTAGTCTTAGCCATTTACAATCGTCATTGGAGTTCGCAAATTTGGAAGGTAATTAAATGGCTTTACGTTGTAAGTCCCCCTACATTTAAAGAATTTCTAATTTTATTTTTCTATTTGCCTCTCAAAATTGCAACCTGGGTTTTTGTTGGAAAATCACACGGAAACTCTATGCGTGGCATGGATTTTTATCATGATTTGCGTGATCGGATTGGAGGATATCCTTACGAGTATCTAACGAAGAAAGAGCTGTTAGATCTAATTCCTAGTGATTTTAAACTTATTCATTATATCCCTCCAGCTGTACCAACTGGGAATCATCAGCTTGTTTTTAAAAGAGATTAAATTTAAATTAAACACCGCAGACCCTGTAGGACTGGGGAAATTATACTGTCTTATTTCTGAGATCTCTGTGGTAATTTTTATTGATCCAACAGATCGTCAATCTCTTGTTCTTGCTTTTTAGAAATCTTAGAAATGCTCGGTGGTGCATCTTCTTTTTTTTGTTTTTGCAGCCAGATACTCATTACTATAAGTCCGAGAAATAGAAATCCAAATGGTGCAATCCAAGCTAAAAGTCCGAAGCCTTTTGCTTCAGGCGCAGCTCTTAACTGTTCACCATAAACTGAAAATAAATAAGACTCGATCTGATCTACACTTTGACCAGCAAGAATCTTCTCTCTAATTTTATCCTTTAATTCTGTAGCAGAAGTACTTGGGCAGTCAGAAATAAGTCTGCCGGGACAAAAAGGGCTCATTTCATTTGAAAAAATCTCATTAGCAATTGCCTCTTGTTCTGGGGATAACTCAATAGCAGAAAGAGAGGTGGGAAGCACTAAAAGCAAAATAAATAAGAGAATTCTCATTTGGCTCCATAAATTTCTAAATATTGAGCAATCTTACTATTCATTTCTTCACTTAAAATTATACCACTATTATTCTGAGTAGAAAGATAGCTTACGATCTCATGTATAGTAACTATTGGAAAAACCTTTACGCCCAATGATTGTTCAGCTTCTTTGACTGCTGATAACTCTGCGCTTCCTTTCTCAGATCTATCAACAGAAATAATAACTCCTAAAATATCCACTTTGCCCAGACCTTTAATCATTGGCACTACTTCTCTTACTGTAGTACCGGCTGTAATAACATCCTCTACGATAACAACTTTTGAACCATCAGATATCTTGCTGCCAACAAAAGTTCCCGCATCGCCATGATCTTTGGCTTCTTTTCTATTAAAACAAAATCCGATATCAAGCTTGTGTCCTTGAAAGAGAGCGGAGGCGGTCGTTACGGAAAGGGGAATACCTTTGTAGGCTGGGCCAAAAATGACACTTACACTTGTAAGTCCCGAACTTACTAGATGAGAAGCATAGTAAGTTCCAAGTTCGGAGATCTTACCTCCGCTATTGAAGTTTCCAGTATTTACAAAGTAAGGTGTTTTTCGCCCAGACTTTGTAATAAAATCTCCAAATGTTAAAGCACCGCTTTTAACTAAGAAATCTATGAACCGTTTTTGATAGTCTTGCATTCCTCTTTATACGAGCATTATGGGTCTGTTGCAAAACTATCTCCGTAACGAGAAAAGTGAGACTTGAGTCGAGACAAGGAAGTCGAGAGAAAAAACCGAAAGCATATCCTCTGGATATTTTGAGGCTTTTCTCTCGAAGACTGACGATGTCGCAAGCCAAAGATCGCTTTTCGCAGTAGGAGAGAGTTTTGCAACAGACCCATTATATAAACAAAACAATTTCAATTGCTTAGCTATATTTATATGTTTCAAGAAAAACACAGTTTGGGCCGATACTATATTGGGTAATTTCAAAGGTTTAGGGAAGTTGAAGCATACCATCAATGAAGGCTCTTCTAATGAGCCGTTTGCAGCAAGGTACCAGATTACTGAATCACTCGGTGAAGGTGGGATGGGGAAAGTGTATCTTGCGAAGGATACGCTTCTCGATGGCTATAAGCTGGCATTGAAATTTCTTCATCCAGATCTCTGCCAAGATCAAATTCAGGTCAAAAGATTTTTTAGAGAAGCTCAGTTAAATAGAAAAGTTAATCACCCAAATGTTGTAAGAATTTTTGATGTTGGTCAAGTTGAAGAAACTGTTTATTTCACGATGGAATATATTGAAGGCATCTCTTTAAAAGAAAAGATTGCAAGAGGTACTTTATCAACTGAAGAGATTGTAAGAATATTTAAAGAAATCTGTTCTGGTATGACGGCTATTCATGAAGCCGGAATAGTGCACCGAGATCTAAAGCCAGGCAATGTCATGATTGAGGTCGGAGGAGTTGCAAAAATAGCAGATTTTGGAATCGCTAAAACAATTAACTCGGATCTCTCAAATCAAAATGAATTAATGGGTTGTGCTCAGTACATTGCTCCCGAGATCTGGAAAGGCAAAGAAGCTACTACTAAAACAGATATTTATTCTCTTGGAGTTATTCTTTTTGAAATGATGACTGGCAAGGTTCCATATTCTGAAGGATCTCCAGCAGATATGTTAAGACAACATTTATGTTCTCCAATCCCTGAGATTAAAAATGATTCAATTCCAAGTTATTTAAAAAGGCTTTGTTATAAGCTTCTTTCTAAAAATGAACATGATCGTCCAGTTAATTGTGGAGAAATTATTCAAAAATTATCTTCCGCTACTTCAACTTCCATGACTCAAATTAGTAGGGATGATTTTATTAGGCCTACTGTTTTATCGGGATTGGCAAGCATTGCTAAAAATGACACCCCACAAAAACTAACAAACTTACCTGATTACTCAATGTTAAAGAGGAAAACAAACCCTAGTACATATAAAATTCCCATAAAGGAAGTTCGAGAAGCTTTAGGCAATAATAGTATCGGATCTTTTCTTGAAAATGACTTCCCGAATAACACCATCGCTGATTATTCTAAAAACCATTCATATCCTTGGATCATAAGAATCTCATCTTCATTATTAACTTTATTAGTAGTATGCAGTATTGCCTACAATTTTCTTGTGCCTTGGAATACTTTAATCAAATTAAGCTTGGCTAATAGCTCAACTGTTCCTTTTTTTCTTTGTTTTGCAACTTGTGCAATTGGAATTTCAATTCTTTTTGCATTTCCAGCAGCACTTGTTGCGGCTTTTAAGCCTGCCTATATGAGTGAAAAGAAATTCGTAATTATGTGGGCTGAAGTATCTTGCCTACTATTAGGTATTTTAATGTCTCTGTTTTTCTGGGAGCTCTTTAAAACTTCAGAAGACTTGGTTGCAACATTAATAGAT
>JAWXBT010000024.1:0-8239 GCA_034440315.1 bacterium | reverse complement strand
CACAAGATATGGCAATGCAGACTAAGTTAAATCTTTTTTCTTGTTAACCCTTCGGGTTAGCTATGATTTTTGAAAATGAAAAACACTATTTATTATCCCGCCGGGGGATAGTAACTTTCTAAAGCCTTTTCTTTTCGGCAAGGACTTTTGAAAGTTACTATAATTGAAGAATTGAGTTTTTTAACTATCCAACTACTGATCCAAGTTTAAAGATTGGAAGATACATAGCCACAATAATGCTACCAACAACTATTCCTAAGACTAATATGATCACCGGCTCGATAAGTTGTTTAAGCCCACCAACTGCGGTGTCTACCTCGTCTTCATAGAAATCCGCAATTTTGCCCAACATCTTATCTAGAGCACCTGTTTGCTCACCAACTGCAATCATTTGAGTTACCATTGTTGGAAATACTACCGAGTCCATAAGGGGCTCTACTATGGATTTACCTTCAGATATACCAACTCGTGCTTTAAGGATTTCTCTTTCAACGACTTTATTGCCAGCAGTTTTTGAACAAATACTAAGAGATTCAAGAAGCGGAACACCCGATGTGATCATTGTACCAAGAGTTCTTGCGAATCTTGCAACACAAACTTTTTTAACAAGGGATCCGAAGATCGGAGCTTTAAGTAGAAGAGGATGAATGACCTCTTTACCGCGATCTGTTTTTATAAATCTAAAAAAGAGCGAGCCAAAAGTTACTATTATTCCAGAGATAATCCAAAGGTTATCCACCATGAAATTGGAAATATTAATGACAATTTGAGTTGGTAAGGGCAGGGCTTGTCCAAACTCTGAAAACATTTCAGCAAAAGTAGGAATAACAAATATTAAAAGTACAGAGGTAACTACAACCGCAGTACCAACAACTACGCCAGGATAGATCATAGCTGTTTTAACTTCGCGATTTAATTTTATGACTTTCTCCATATGAATCGAAAGTCTTTCAAATATTGCATCCAAGGCACCACTGCTTTCTCCAGCTGCCACCATGTTAACATACAGTTCGTCAAATACTTTAGGATGTGTAGCCATGCCTTCGGCCAGAGTTCCACCTGATTCAACAGTTTCTTTTACACTGTTAATAACTTTACGGAGTGCTTTATTGTCTGTTTGCTTAGAAAGGATCGAAAGACTCTGGACGATGGGTAAGCCCGAGTCGATCATAGTTGCAAACTGACGAGTAAAGATAACTATGTCTTTGGATTTTACTCTACCACCGCCACCTCCAGGCATTTTGATCTCCATATCAAGACCTTTGCCCTTCTCGCGAATTTTGGAGACAACTGGATTAATCTTTTGTGACTTAAGAGCATTAAAGACTGCTTTTGAAGTTTTTGCTTCAAGCTCACCTTTAACTTTTTTCCCTGCGGCTGTGGTTCCTTCCCAAATAAATACTGGCATCCTTGCTCCTATATTTCTATCTATTAATATCTATCAAATGTTAACCCGAATCAGTAACTCTAAAAACTTCCTCAACTGTAGTAATTCCATCAAGGAGGCGGTTAATTGCTGATAATCGTAGAGAAGCAACTCCTTGTTGTATGGCATCTTGTTTTATCTCGGTAACTGAGGCTCTTCTAAAAATCATAGCCCGTATTTCATCATAAAGTGGCATAACTTCGTAGATGGCCATTCTGCCTTTATAACCTGTTCCAGCACATTGAGTACACCCAGCTCCCTTTTTAAACACCAGTTGATTTGCCGCCTCTACAGGAATTCCAAGACTTTTTAATACTTCTGATGTTGGCTGATAATCTTCTGTGCAATTTTGACAAATTTTTCTTAAGAGACGCTGTGCGATAACAAGGTTTAGAGAAGATGCTATGAGAAAAGGTTCTATTCCCATATTTAGTAATCGCCCAATTGTGGATGGGGCATCGTTCGTGTGCAAAGTTGAGAGAACAAGATGTCCAGTAAGGGAAGCTTTGATAGCAATCTCAGCAGTCTCTACGTCACGAATTTCACCAACCATGATTACATCAGGATCTTGGCGCAGAAAGGCCCTCAAAGCCGAGGCAAATGTAAAATCTATCTCATCATTGACCTGAACTTGATTTATTCCTGGTAGATTATACTCAACTGGATCTTCCGCAGTAAAAATATTTGTTGTTACTTTATTTAGCTCAGTTAGAGCTGAATAAAGTGTTGTGGATTTTCCAGATCCAGTTGGTCCAGTCACTAAGATCATTCCGAAAGGTTTATGAATTGCGTCTCTAAAATCTTTCAGTTGACGAGTATCGAAACCGAGTTTGGCGATATCAAGTTGAAGATTAGATTTATCCAAAAGACGCATTACGATCTTTTCACCGAATAATGTAGGTAAACTATTTACACGAAAGTCCATAGCAACACCGCTAGACATCTTCAATTTGATACGTCCGTCTTGTGGCAAGCGACGTTCTGAAATATCCAAACTCGCCATAACTTTAATACGAGAAATAAGAGGATTTCTAAGCTTGATTGGAGGGCGCATTATTTCATGCATAACGCCATCGATTCTAAAGCGAACTCTATAGAATTGTTCGTAAGGCTCGATGTGAATATCTGATGCATTTTTGCGAATTGCATCGGATAATATTGCATCAACAAGTTGAATAATCGGGGCATCTTCAGGAATTTTTTCAATTATTGGACCTTCGGACTTTGCCTCGGCAGCATCTGAAGCAGCTAGTGCCTCAGCTCGGATATCATCAATAATTCGATCGTAGGCAACATCTTTTGAATAAATACGATCTTGGCCTAAGCGGATACTTAATTCTGAACTCAGAACAAGCTTTACATCCAATCCTGTTGCAAACTTCAGATCATTAATTGCCACCATGTCAGAAGGATCTGCCACAGCCACGAGCAGCGCTTCATTTTCCATGCCAATTGGCATGATGGCATGTTTTGTAGCGATTTCATGAGGAACTAATTTGATAAGAGTTTCATCAACCGAGCGATTTTTAACATCCATGTATGGAATTTTGTAGTGATCGCTAATTGCATCGTAGACAGCTTTTTCTGGAGCAAGTCCTATCTCAACAATACACGATGGCAAAAGGCTACCGGATTGAGAACTTTCTTTTAAGGCATGGTTCAGCTGTTCGCGCGTAATGATGCGACGTTCGACTAATATTTCGCCGACCTGTGATGACATTCCTTAGCCCACTTAATTCCCAGAGTTCTCTGCACTTAAAGTCCTGTTTCATCAAAATTTAGAAACAAGATACCTCCGCACAAGGCTAGCGTGCTGTAGAGAATTCGCCTCATATCGTTAATCGACCATTTCGAATAAGGACTTGAAACGAAAGGATTTATTACCGTAAATAGTTCTGAGAAGATCCATTTAGATCCTAAGTTTTAAGGTAAGTCATTTAAACAATTAGGTATTTTTGCTACTTAAGAAGACATGCTTTACTTTAGTCTCGCAGGGCTAGGAAGTAGCTTTAATAGTAAATTTCAAAAGTCTTTGCCGAAAAGCAAAAGTTTTTGAAATTTACTATCCTGAGAACAAATAGTGTTTTTCATTTAAAAAAAATTATTGTTAACCCGATGGGTTAACAATAAACAAGATTGAGCATAGTATCCACTCTAAATCTGTAATTCAGTACTCATTTTTGAAAAACACTATCGGAGTTTTAAAAGAGAACGTGTCAAAAGAGTCCGTAAACAAGAAAAAAAAATCCACACTCATAGCCAAGGAGGTGGAGGTAGAGGTGTTACCTTCGGAAGGTGAACAACATCATGAAGAGTCAAAGGAAGATCTTTTAGATCCAATTGAAGCAAAATCAATAGATGTAGATGTTTTAGAAGATCTAGATCCAGGCCTTAGTGATTTAAGTGATCTTGTTGAAATTGAACCCTCAGCGAAAGAATCTTCCGCAGTTGTCACATACGATCCTTTAAAGGCTTATCTTTCTGAAGTAGCTCAACACCCAAAAATTTCTAAAGAAGAAGAGAAAGCTCTAGCGATCAAGTTTAAAGAGACTGGTGATTTGGATGCAGCGTATAAATTGATTGTTAGTAATCTTTGGTTAGTTGTTGCCATTGCAAGAAAATATCAAAGAGCTGCCAGAAGCGTTTTAGATCTTATTCAAGAAGGGAATATTGGTTTAATGGATGCTGTTAAGAGTTTTGATCCTTATCGAGATGTTAGATTTCCCTCGTATGCTTCTTGGTGGATAAAAGCATACATAGTTCGTTTTGTGATTGCCAATTGGCGATTAGTAAAGATTGGGACTACTCAAGCCCAAAGGAAGCTTTTTTTTAATTTAGAAAAAGAGCGTGAAAAACTCGAAAAACAAGGTTTTGTTCCTACAAGTAAGCTACTTGCTGAAAATCTAAATGTAAAAGAAAGCGAAGTAATCGAGATGCAGCAGCGTCTCGGAGGTTCAGATGTTAGCGTCGATGCACCACTGTCAAGTGATAGTGATGCCAGTTCGCTTCACTCAATCTTACCCTCTGCTGGGCTATCTATAGAAGAGTCCTTGGCGGCAGAAGAAATTAAACTAAAAATCATTAAGGTCATGCAAGAGTTTACGAAAACTCTTAATCCTAAAGAATTGGCGATCTATGAAAAAAGACTTTTATCAGATGAAAAAGCTACCTTACAAGAGATTGCTGAGGAATTTTCATTAAGTAAAGAAAGAATTCGACAACTGGAAGGACGAATCAAGGAAAAGTTAAAAGTTTTTCTAAAAGAAAAATTAGGCAAAGAGTTTATAGCAGAGGATCTTGGGATTGATTTAGATCATGCAGAATAAAGATAATAATTATGAAAGGTAAGCATTTACATTCTAATAACCCTGAGTCTGGTCTCGCCATTTTAGTTTTATTGATTGTTATAATTGCTGCATTCTTTTCAATATATTTAGGCTGGGTTGAATTGGGCCAGGGAGTATTGGAAAGAATTCCACCGAACCTAACTATCGCTAATCGATCTGAGATAAAGGGTTTAGGGGTAGAGCCAAGGAAATTTCTGCTTAAACTTTCAGACCAGGGAATGGGATTGGATGAAGTTGTTGTTCGAGCCGAGGCTCGTCGTGAGAAGTTTGATATCGTCACTCATAAATTTAATGGAGAAAAGGAAGCTGAGTTCTCTTTTGAAATGGGTGGAGCAACTATGCCCTTTGATGAAGGAGAGCTTGATCTTGAAATAAAAGTTTTTGATAGAAGTTTTTGGTTTAATTCAAAAGAAGAACATCTTAAGTTAGCCATAGATAAAAAAGCCCCAAAAGTTTCCGTTGTTTCTTCTCAACATAATGCTCAAGAAGGTGGTTCTCAGTTAGTAATTTATAAAACGAAAGAAGAGAATTTAAAGTCTTCTGGGGTTATGGTTGGAAATAGAAAATATCTCGGCTTTAAGGCACGCGATATGGATCCTGAAATGAGAGACGATTCTCTCTTTGGAGTATTTTATTCTGTTCCGCTTGCTTCTAATATTAAAGAGAACAAAATTCTTGTTTTTGCTCAGGATGCAGTTGGCAATATTGGAACTCATAGGTTTTATAATAAAATCTCGCCACGAAGATTTGGCCAAGCCTTGGTCCATCTGAAAGATGATTTTGTCGATAATAAACTTGATTCTCTTCTTGAATCTTACAAAGCCGATCTTGAAAAGGTTACGGATAAATCGCCACAAAATTTGTTTAATTTTTTAAATACCAATATCAGAAAATTTGAAGACTCGAAGATAACATCTATCTGCAAGTCAGCTACTCTTTCAAAAAGAAATTGGAGCACAGGATTCATTATGGGCTCTGGAAATCCTCTATACCGATTTGGTGAGCGACTTGAGTTTATGTACAAAGGAAATACATGGAGTCAATTAACTAATAAGGGATACGATTTGCAGTTGCCTCTTAGTTCAACCATTTACGCTGTTCAAGATGGTGAAGTTTTAGATATTGAAACATATTCTGTTTTTGGAAAAACCATAATTATAAATCACGGATTAGGACTTACTTCTGTATATAGTGGATTGGGCAGTATTCTTGTGAAAAAAGGTGACAAGATTACACCAGAAAGACCAGTTGGAACTTCTGGAGAATCCGGTTTAAGGATCAAGCCTGGATACTATTTTGAATTCAGAATTGATGGCGATCCAGTTAACCCTGTTGAGTGGTGGGATAGGGAGTGGGTGAAAGATCACTTAGAAGCTAAAATTAAAGAATCTAAAAGAGCTTTGGGACTTCAGGAAATCACGAATATTGAGTGACTCCAGATGGTTATGAATATGCTTTGTTGTTTTTCTGTAAAAATACATTTTCTATGCACGTATTTACGAAATTTACGCATACCATTGATAAGTTAGGTATTGGTTAAGCGAAACCAGTATTCGGAAGCTAAAAAGTTGGAAAATTAACACCTGCACTTGTGCAAGATCCTCATTAGAGAGATTTTATACTAAGTTTGTGTTATACGCTTTTGGCACGATCAACATCTTGAGGGGAGAAAAAAATATGACTTTTATTAATAAGAGCACCGCTCTTTTCTTTGCTTTATTTTCATTTTTGTCATTTTCGAACTGTTCTGCTGAACAGCTTTCTTATTCTGACAATGTTCCACTTTCTGTTACAAATTGGGACCGAACTGTAATAATTCCAAAATTCAATCCTGATCTTGGAACTCTTATCTCTGTGCAAATAAGTTTCGAAGGTGGCGTTGTTGGTTTAACTAGATTCGAGAATACAGATGCTGGTCCAGCTACTATTACAGAACAACTTTCCGCAATTGTGACTTTAAAAAAACCTGACTTGAGCACTGTCTTGGTAACAACACCTACTTTTCAATTAGTCAGTAACGTTCCAGCATTTGACGAAAAGATTGATTTTGCAGGACCGTCTGGTGCAACTCATGATCCAGTGAATGCTAACGATACAGAGTTTAAAGGACCATATAGTGAAGATAACGCGTTTTTCACTGGAGTTGATAATATTATTTTTCCAGTTGCCTCGGAAGCTTCCTCTTTTGTTTCTGGTAACGGAAATTTAATTTCAGGATTTAACACAAATGCCTACGCAATAATTACCGTAACTTATAATTACGATGCTATTCCGTTATGTGATCCTGCTGTAAATGATATTTCTTATGAGAATTTAACTTGCGGTGGATCAACCTCTGTTATTCAACTTGATGGTTCTGGATCAACAGATGTCGATTCTGAAAGCTTAGGATTTCTTTGGTCAAGCAATTGTCCAAATGGAGTTTTTAGTGATTCTTCAAGTTCCACACCTACATTGACTTTTGATTCATCACAAAATGGAACGCCTACAATTTGTTCAGTTACATTGACTGTAATTGACTCTTTCGAGCAACGAGTTAATTGCCAAGTACCGGTAAGCGTTCAAAGCTGTTTCTTCGACTGTGAAGGAACATTGAATGGACCAGCTAGACCTGATGCATGTGGAGTGTGTGAAGGTAATAACTCATGTTTTGATTGCGATGATTTTACAACTAACGCTTCTAGCTTAGTGTTAGATGGAAATTCGATTGCTCAAAATCTATTGGTTAAGAAAGCAGTTAAGCTAAGGAGAAATATTACTCAGAATCCAAGTTATGGAAGTGATGTTATAGCTACTGCAAATGCTTTCCAAATTCTAACATGGGAGCTTGCTTGGGGCTTACCGAGTGTGATTACAACATGTAACAACGCTCAGTTATGTCAATCAGTAAGTAATCAAGCATTCGAGAGTCAGTATCTCAGTGCTTCTAATGGACTTGCAAGCTTAGTGAAGACTGTACTAACAGGGCTTATAACAAGTGATACGAAACAATTGAAAAAAATCAAGCAATTGAAAAAAGCAGCTAAGAAGTTAGCTAACGAAAATACAGTTGCTCTTGCTGCATTGCCAGATCAAAGTCAGTGCGTTGATTAAGACTTATTTGCAACGAGTCTGAGTTTGGCTCCGTGTGAGATGTAAATTTCAGCGGGGCCAAACTTTATGGGCTCTCCGTCAATTTGTCCCAGTACCGAGTTTTTAAATCCTGAAATCCTCCATTCTTTACTTCCTTTTAAATCTGTAATTGAAGGCAGAATCGATAATTTTGGAAAAATAAATCTTAAGTAATTCAACAATGAAGTCGTTATGCCGGCTTCAAGATATTGGTCTGTAGGATTACTATTTAAGCAAGAATTTCCCAAACCCATAATTGAGCTGATATTGGTAAAGATAAGACTCTTGGCCTTAGGAGGAAGTCTTATCTCCTCACATTCCCTGCTAGATATTTTTACAGTCTTAAGGTCTATTG
>JAWXBT010000023.1:0-3944 GCA_034440315.1 bacterium | reverse complement strand
CATTTATGCCGTATTCGCAAAGCCAGAAAATTACGATGTAATGCGAGATCTCTCTTATAACCTTTTACCGCTACCAATGAAGTATGGACTGAGTATTCTTCAATCCGTGCTACTGCCTATGATTGGTTCGCTGGCTATGTATGCCTTAGTTCGAGATTGGAAAAGAATAACTTGGCGTAAGGCTTTGGGCTACGTGATGATTATCGCGGTATGTATATTTTTTATTAGTCTAACGGGAGCTCGATATGCAGTTGTTAAGCTTTTACTTAGTGCCTTTATAGTGGTTTTTTTGTTTCGAGCTTACAAGGTATCTTTTCTTAAAATGGCTTTAGGTTTTGGACTCATATTAATTCCTGCAGCTTTGATCACTCTGCTTCGGGAGGGAAAGGCATTTAGTTTATATACTCTCGCCGACTATTTAATAAACGGCATAATTGTGCACCGTATTCTCTGTACTCCTTTACAAGTCGGATTATGGCATCTGCAGTATTCCGAATTGCATGGATTTTTCGGTCCCGGTGCAATTCCAAAGTTTGGGGCTTTATTTGATATGGATCCTTTAATAGTACCTAAGATTATAGGCCAATATTATTTACCTAATCCTAATTTTGAAACACATTCAGATTGTGCTTATCTTTTATCTTACTACAGCTACTTCGGTCTGTGGTCTATTCCGCTCTCCTTAATTTTATTACTTTCTCTGGATTGGATACTTAAGATTTATAGTAGAATCTCAATATCACTTCTAATTCCATGTGTGGCTGTAATAAGCGTTGCTTGTTTAGAATTTGTTCAAAGCGACTTTACAACAATTCTAATCTCTCATGGCTTTGCGATCACAGTTCTGTTCTTTTGGTTCTGGGATAACCTGCGTAAAAAGCCGGTGTTCTCATTAATTTTTGGGGATAAGAGGGCTGTTAAAGTTCGACATAGAAGCATACCCTGAGTTTTTAGGTACTTAGCACACACTCAAGACTTGATTGAAAGTCTTATAACGGTTATTCCTAAAGCTATATAAATTTCATGGATCACCCAACCCAAGTGAATACAAATACAAAGAAAAACTGGACCTACTGGTCAGCAAGAAAGATCGTCATTCTAAAAATTATTTATGATACTGCTGCTGCTAGCTCCGCTTTGGTCTTGGCTTTTTTAACGAGATACTCACTCCTTTATTTAACGAACCCTGTTGAGTCCGTACGCCCAGATCTAAGTTCAATTTATCTTAAGTTTTTTGTCACACACTTAGGGCTTTTTGTTGCTATCGCATTGGCTACTTTTTACTCATTGGGATTCTATCGTCTAAAGAATCCGTCTACTTCTAGCTGGAAGCCGCTTAAGGTTTTAGGTGGCGTGGCCCTTGCTCCTGCAATTTGGGCTCTTGTTACATTTTTTATGCAGATGCCGAGCCCAATTCTTTTCCCACGAGGAATTACCGCTCTAACGTTTGGATATTTCGTTTTGTTTGCCGGATTTCCGAGACTATTTAAATTTTTTGTAATGAGCCGCATGGTGGTGGAGATCCATCATCATAGACGGAACGATATTCAGAAAGTTTTAGTAATAGGCGGTGCTGGTTATATAGGTTCCCAGCTATGTCGCGATCTAATTGCAAAAGGTTATAGAGTTCGTATTCTTGATACCTTCATGTTCGGAAGAGAATCAATTAAGGACATAGAGAACAATCCATTGATTGATATTATCGAAGGCGACTTTCGTAATATTGAGTCGGTAGTAAAAGCAATGAGCAGAATCGACGCTGTTATTCACCTTGGTGGCATCGTCGGAGATCCAGCCTGCTCAGTTGACGATGATCTAACGATTGATATCAATCTAACAGCTACCAAGATGTTAGCTGAGATCTGCAAATCCTTTAAAGTTGAAAGATTTATTTTTGCATCCAGCTGCAGTGTTTACGGGGCTTCAGCTAATGATGAGCTATTAAACGAGGAATCACCTTTAAACCCGGTATCTCTCTACGCAAAGACTAAGATTGCATCGGAACGAGTATTAATGGAGATGGTAGCTCCGGATTTTACTCCCGTTATTTTAAGATTTGCTACACTTTTTGGATTGTCGCCTAGACCAAGGTTCGATCTTTTTATAAATTTGGCTACTGCTAAGGCAGTGAGAGATCATAAGTTTACTGTTTTTGGCGGATCTCAATATAGGCCCTTTGTGCATGTTAAAGACATTAGCAAAGCCTTGGTTGCTGTTCTGGCAGCTCCAGCTGAGATCGTAAAGGGACAAATTATAAATATTGGAAATGAAGCTAACAGTTTAACCATCGGAGAAGCAGGTAATCTCGTTGCTGAGATTGTTCCTGGTACCTCTGTAGAATTAAATACCAAGGTTGAAGATTCAAGGCACTACCGTGTGTCTTTTGAAAAGTTGAGAAGGCTTCTCGGTCTAAGTCTTGACGTTTCGGTTCAGCAAGGAATAGCTGAGATGGCCACAGCTTTAGAATCAGGATCCCTCAAAGGATTCGATACCAACAGCGCGCTATTTTCTAATCTTAAACAGATGGAAAAAATAGTCAGCGATGAGTTTTTAGACTCTGAGCAGAGTACCGTTTTGAAGCTTGTTCCGACTTCAAACCGCATTCTTAGCAAAATTGTAAATGAAGGATAGGATGGATAAGAAACTTGCGATTGACGGTGGTACCCCTATTCGAAAAAATCCCATGGCGGCTTGGCCATATTTCCCGGATTCCGATATCCAAAAAGTTAATGCTGTTCTCCGTTCCGGTAAGGTAAATTATTGGACTGGGGATGAGTGTAAGAAGTTTGAAAAAGAATATGCGACTTACTTAGGCAGAAAATATACGATGGCCGTGGCCAACGGAACTATAGCTTTAGAAATGGCGCTCTCAGTGCACGGGATAGGAAAAGGGGACGATGTGATTGTTACCCCACGAACTTTTATGGCCTCTGCTAGTTGTGTCGTCACTCAAGGTGCACGCCCTGTGTTCGCTGATATTGATCCGGTCTCACAAAATATTACAGTTGATACGATTGAACGAGCAATTACGCCTAACACCAAAGCGATTATCCCTGTTCATCTTGCGGGCTGGCCCTGCGACATGGATCCTATAATGGAATTGGCTGAGCGGTTGGGAATACTGGTTCTCGAAGATTGTGCTCAGTCCCATGGTTCAAAATACAAAGGTAGACATACCGGAAGTATCGGTCACATTGCTGCCTTTTCATTTTGTCAGGATAAAATTTTTACTACTGGCGGCGATGGGGGATTAATCGCTACTGACGATGAAAGTATATGGAAAAAGCTTTGGTCATTAAAGGAACACGGCAAAGATTTTGATCTTGCGTTTAATACGGAACATCCTCCTGGTTTTCGTTGGCTTCATAAACATTTTGGCAGTAACTATCGCCTAACTGAGATGCAAGCTTCTTTAGGGCGCTCGGCTTTAGAACGATTAGATGAAGATGTTATCTTACGCCGTAAAAATGCAACATCGTTGAATGAATGTTTATCTCAATTTTCATGTATCAGGCGCACGATCCCTTGCGATGAGATCTATCACAGTTATTATAAATTTTATTGCTTTGTGAACTCTGGTGATTTGGCATCCGGTTGGAGCAGGGATAGAGTTGTTGCAGCGATAGCTGCCGAAGGAGTTCCGTGTTTGACTGGATCATGTAGTGAGATTTATTTAGAGCAAGCTTATGCCGATGGCTTAAGGCCAAAAGAGAGATTGCCAATAGCTAAGAGTCTTGGAGAAACTGCGATCATGTTTTTAGTGCATCCAACTCTGACTGTTCAGGATGTATCGGATACTTGTACTGCCATTACTAAGGTACTATCTCAAGCTCAGAAATGAAGAATTGGTTGTTAACAGCCATTTTATCTATTTATCTGCTGTTATACTTATTAAGTTGGGCTTTCGGCTTAGATTCTACATTACTCGTTACACTATTTAGATT
>JAWXBT010000022.1:0-4027 GCA_034440315.1 bacterium | reverse complement strand
TGGTAGTTGTAGCCGGCATTGGAGGATATTTCCTAATCAATGGTGGATTTAATAAAATGTTAGGTGGCAAAGACATTAGCGAAGGAGTTATTGAATACGACATTACGTATCCTAAGCTTGACCCCAAAAGTATGATGGTTTCTGGTATGCCCAATCAAGCTTTTTTGCGATTTAAGAATAATAATATGTCCAACGATATGTCAGGAATGATGGGTTTAATTAGCATTACATTTATTTCAAATCACAGTACTAAATCTGTTGAGCAACGACTAACTCTTATTAATAAAAAATACTCTTCAACTATTAATAAAGAAGATTTATCCAGATTAAATGATTCTTACGTTAGTTCATTTGAAAAAGGGTCTACCGTGCAACAAATTGCAGGTTTTCAATGCAAGGAAGCAAAGGTTAAACTTTTAGATGGAGAAGAGATTAAGGTGTTTTATACGAATGATATTGGTATTGAAAATCCTAATTGGTCTAACCCTTATAACAAAATTGATGGTGTATTAATGGATTTCCAGATGGAGCGTTATGGGGTTGTTATGCACCTTAGGGCAAAATCAGTTGTAGCACAAAAAATTGAAGATGAGGCTTTTCATCTTCCTGCAGATTCGTCTGAGTATAAAAGAATTGATTTTATTGAACTTGAAAAAATCCTTGAAGAGCTGAATCCTGGCTCAAATTAAGTAATACTATTTTTTTACTTTCTTCGTTATCAAAAGTAACATCAGTTAGGTGCTTGCCTTCTTTTTAACATGCATTCGTTAACAAGTAATCACTTTAGATAAGCTAGGTCGCTTGATTGCGTTCTATTTTTGATGAATACCAAAGTCTTTGTAATAAAGAGGTTATTGGAGTGTAATCCTATATTAATCATTTTGCCATGGCGGAAGAAGAAATAATTGTGACCAATAAATTTAAAAAAGCTAGGAACGAATTCAGAAAATCTCGCTTAGAGAAAGACGAAGTAGAGGTTAATGAGGATTTCGAAATTGAAGAAGATGTTGATGGAGCAGAGGATAATACTGATCAGGAAAATGTTACAGGAGAAGAAGCCACTCCTAAAAGAAAAAAGAGAGTGCCTAAGGTAAAGGTCAGTCCCTTACAACCCGTCATAAATGTAGTAACAGATCCAAGACTTCAACGTATAGCAGGGCTTGCCCTTTTTCTTTCTTCATTTTATTTAGCGGTTGCATTTACTTCGTTTTTGTTTACTTGGAAAGCTGATCAAGACAAGGTGATGGGCTCTTGGGTTGAATTATTTTTCCCTAGCGAAGAATTAAGTGCTACGGTCGGATCTATGGAAGTAGAGAACTGGCTTGGAAAAGTTGGCGCAATCGTCTCTCATTTATTTATTCATAAGGGCTTTGGGGTGGCTTCATACTTTTTTGTAGTATTTTCTTTTTTAGCAGGATTCAGAGTTCTTTTCAAAACATCACCTTTTGCATTACGTACTTTTTTTAAACGATCTGCTTTTGTAATGTTGTGGAGTTCTTTAGCGTTAGGCTATTTTTTTCATAACGATTATTTTTATTTGGGCGGAACATTTGGATATCAAACAAGCCTTTGGTTAAACCAGTCTGTTGGATTTATTGGAACCGGGTTCTTAATGGTGTTTTCAATTTTTGGATTTATGGCTCTCTCTTACAACTATGCTTTTGATTGGTTAAGAAGCAAAGAGTCGGAAGCGGCAATGGAATCGCTTGACACCATGGAGAAAAACGAAACCATCCCAGCTAATGTTTCTGTAGAAGTGTTATCCGTTCAGCATATTGATGATAAAGAAGTTGAGCAAGTTGTTGATCTTCCTTTAGAAGTATCTATACATGAGGCGGAGGTTCCAGCAGAGGAACTGCCTGTAAGTTTTGAAATGGTTCCTGAAGTTCAAGAGGAAAAAGAAGAAGAAAAAGAGGAGGACGATGAAAATGTGTTGTTTACTGTTTCTCAAAAAGAAAAAGAAGCAATTAAAACAGAAGAGTCTGAAGATGATTTGACCACTTTTGGAGATTTTGATCCAACCTTAGAGCTGTCGGATTATCAAAAACCTTCTGTTGATTTATTAAAAGATTATGGTGTTAGTGAGTCAAGCGTTAATCAAGAAGAACTTGTTACCAATAAAGATCGAATTGTTAGTACGCTAAAAAATTTCGGAATAGAAATTTCTAAGATTAAAGCGACTATTGGACCTACCGTTACGCTTTATGAAATCATTCCTGCCGAAGGAGTTCGAATTTCTAAAATTAAAAACCTGGAAGATGATATTGCGCTTTCTCTAGCAGCTTTAGGAATACGTATCATAGCGCCAATGCCTGGGAAAGGAACTATCGGAATTGAGGTTCCTAATCAGAATCCTGAATTAGTTTCGATGCGATCCATTGTGGCGTCAGAAAAATTTCAGAGTACAACTTTTGAATTGCCTTTTGGACTAGGTAAAACTATTTCGAACGAAACATTTATAGCAGACTTAACCAAAATGCCTCACTTGCTTATTGCCGGTACGACTGGACAGGGTAAGTCGGTAGGGTTAAACGTAATTCTTACTTCTTTACTTTATAAGAAACATCCTGCGCAAGTAAAATTTGTGTTGATAGATCCAAAGCGAGTGGAGCTTACGCTTTTCAATAAAATTGAAAGACACTTCTTGGCTAAGCTGCCCAATACAGATGACGCAATCATTACGGATACTACCAAAGTGATTCATACATTAAAATCGCTTTGTATGGAAATGGATGATCGCCTTACTTTGTTTAATACTGCCATGGTGCGTAATATTAAGGAGTACAATGCAAAGTTTATTGATAGAAAATTAAATCCAAAGAAAGGGCACAAATTTTTACCGTACATCGTAGTAGTGGTAGATGAGTTTGGAGATCTTATTGCACAGGCAGGAAAAGAAATAGAAACTCCACTTACCAGATTAGCTGCAGTGGCCCGTGCAACGGGAATACATTTAATTATTGCAACGCAGCGTCCATCAGTAAACGTTGTAACAGGATTGATTAAGGCAAATTTCCCTGCCCGTATTGCTTTCCGAGTTCAATCAAAAATTGATTCACGAACCATTTTAGATATAGGCGGTGCGGATCAACTGATTGGAAAAGGAGATATGTTATTCTCGCTTGGTAGTGAGTTAATCCGACTTCAATGTCCGTTTGTAGATACTCCTGAAGTTGATAGGGTTACTGAATTTATTGGTAACCAGCGTGCATACCCCGAAGCATATCAATTACCGGAATATGTAGATGAGTCGGCAGATACTGTAGACGATGTAAATGCTGCTGATCGAGATAGCATGTTTGAAGAAGCAGCTCGTATTGTTGTTACTCACCAACAAGGATCTGCTTCATTGCTACAGCGTAAACTAAAGCTGGGCTATAACCGTGCTGGGCGTATTGTAGATCAATTAGAGGCTGCGGGCATTATTGGCCCTTTTAAAGGAAGTAAGGCACGAGAGGTTCTTATAAAAGATCCTGTATCTTTGGAACAATTATTGTCTAAAGCCTTAAGAAGCGTTGATGGAATGGGTGATGGTGAGCCATTAGCCTAAAAAACGCTAATAAAATCAACATTATGACTAAAAATACAGCAATTACAGCAGGACTTCTATTATTGATTTTTACATCAGTTTTTGCTCAGCAAGCCAAAGAAGTTGTAGATCAGAAGGCAAAAGCTATTTTGGATGAAGTGGCAGCTAAGACTAAAGCGTATACTTCCATTAAAACTGAGTTTGAATCTTCAGCCATTAAAAAGGTGTCAAATACAGAAACTAAAGTCTCTGATACTCAAACAGGCACTCTTCAGCTGAAAGGAGAAAAGTATAAGTTAGAAATTAAGGGTCAGGTTATTATTTGTGATGGAAAAACTCAGTGGACGTATATTAAAGAATCCAACGAAGTGCAAGTAAATAATGCTCCAGACCCAGACGCAACAGATACGCCCAGCCCTATCAATATTTTTACACTATATGAAAAGGGGTACAAGTATAAATTTGAAAAAGAAGATGTGTCCAACGGAGTAAAGGTGA
>JAWXBT010000021.1:0-6459 GCA_034440315.1 bacterium | reverse complement strand
CTAAATAGCTGGTCCTAAACGGGTTACTAATCATTTCTAACAAAAAGATTAAATACCCGAAGGACTACTATAAAGATGCACAATCATTATAAAAGTATCCATAAAAGAGTATACGTTGCTAGAATCATTAACAAAAGAAGTTTTTAATCATCCAAAATAAATATAACTATATAAATTTATTCAATATAATTATGTTTTGCTTTCTATCCTGCTCCGAGCAGTAAAAACCATGAAAAGAGATGGTCCTACGTGGGAAGCTCGATAAATGTTAAACTGTCTCTCTTACCTTTCTAGTTTTAATCAATGGGCCTGCCAGCCGAAAGAGCCACTCCAGTGACGTTATATATTGTGAATGTTAAGTAATTCATCTTTGCAACTCTGGCCATAGTGGAAGCAAAGGTTCGGATGATGGGTAAAAATCTTCTACTTACAACGAATACTTTCTGCATAATTTATAACTGGTGCCCACGACAAGGATCGAACTTGTGACCTCAGCTTTAGGAAAGCTGCGCTCTATCCAACTGAGCTACGAGGGCATTCAAAAGAATAGGTATCAAGTTTTCAGATAAAACTAATTAAGTCAAGATTACAAGAAATCCAAAGGCCATGTGAAATTATTTTTTGAAAAAATACTTGGGATCGACTGCGACTAAACCTTTACCAGGTCTTACAATCCTAGTCTCAAAATGAAGATGCGGACCTGTGGCATGGCCTGTTTTACCAACATATCCAATTAGTGCGCCTTGCTTAACAAACTGACCTCTTCTGACAAGGTTCTTATAGTTATGTCCATAAATTGTAGTCAAACCAAAATCACCTTTAATCGCGATCAGATTTCCATACCCACTAAAACCGCTACCACTATAAACAATCTGACCGGCATGAGCTGCATAAATACGAGTTCCAACCGGAGCCGCAAGATCAAGCCCCTCATGAAACTTGAACCACCTCCTTCCAAAACCAGAATTCAGTTTCGCGCCAGGAACTGGCCAGACAAGTTTTCCTTTATATAAGGAAGCTTGACCCAGCTCTGTGCGACCAACTTGATAATTTTTTCGACCAATACCTAAGCTTGCTTCTTTGCTTGTTTCTTTGCTTGTTGAATCTGAATCTAGATAATAGTTTTCCTTATACGGTATCTTTATTTCTTGTCCTACAATCAGGAAATCTGAACTTGCGAGGTTGTTTATTTGGGCTAATTCCTCATAACTAGATCCAAAGTTGGCACCAATTCTGGAAAGACTGTCACCAGGTTTAATAGTATAAGAAAGATATTGCTCTGTGCCCGAAAAAAATAGAGAGCACCCAAATGCGCCAACACACAATATAGATATTAATAAAAATCGACGCATGAGTTATAAGTCTCAAGTGAAATAGATTTCAGTTGGCACTAACCTTGCCAGGGTTCTAATTGATAGGACTTCAGTGTCTCAGTTGATTCAAATAGCCACAAGTTTTCTGAACTTAGATCTCCAAAAGCACCGACAAGCTTACCATTTTTCTTAGAAAGATGGCTTAAAAGATCCTCACTGGGAGATTTTGCTGGAAAGTTAAGCAAGATTGCATCATAAGGTGCGTGCTCTGGCCATCCCTTCAATCCATCCCCTGCTTTAAAAAGAATTTTTGCATAGCCAAGTGCATCTAAACGTTTTCTGGTTTGTTGGGCCATAAGACCTTGCTGTTCAATGCAAAGAACTTGAGCACCGCAATGTAACATTATAGCACTGCCGTATCCGGTGCCTGCTCCAACTTCCAAAACCCTCATTCCCTTTGTAACTCCAAGAAGCCCAATCATCCGAGCCAAAGTTGAAGGCTTAAGACTTACCTGATTATAGCCAATCGGCAGAGAAACATCTTCATCAATCCTATTATGATAACCAGTTACAACAAATTTTTTACGATCAATTTTAGTAAATGCTTCGAGAAGTTTTTGCTCCATCTCTGAATCAGCAATTCCGGCTTGAGATACCACCATCTGAGAAAATTCTGATGGCTTGAAGGATTCATTATTGGCTTGATTTGATCGCATGAACTACTACTTTATTAAATGGTCGGGCTGAGAGGATTTGAACCTCCGACCTCACCCACCCCAAGGGTGCGCGCTACCAGTCTGTGCCACAGCCCGACGTTAGACAAGAGACATTATTATATAGAGGACATCTGCAGCTTGCAATTCTAAAGAAATTCACATGCAATTCTTACAACTGTGAGAATAGTAACGCATGGTATAAAAATCCCTGCCTAAATCTATCTAAAGCTAAAGATTCATTTGGGGCATGCCAATTATCCTCAGCTTTTGAAAAGCCAACTAATAATGGTTCGGCTCCAGAGACTTGGCAAAGCTCACTAATAACGGGAATAGATCCCCCTTCCCAACGATAAGCAATTGGCATATCTGAAAGTTTAGAAAGAGAATCAATGGCGACCTTAAGCCATTTTGATTCAACATCAACTCTGAGAGCTGGACTTCCCAATTTTATATCAACAAACGAAAGACGCATCTCCTTTGCGGCCCTTTCCTCGATATGTTTTTTTACAACTTCAAAAACTCTTGCTGGATCTTGATCGGTTCCAAGTCTCATTGAGACTTTAGCAAAGGCGGAAGCAGGTATTATTGTTTTACCACCCGGCCCAGCATATCCACCATGCAATCCATTAATTTCAATTGTAGGTCGAAAGCCAACTCTTTGTGCTGATGTTAGTCCTTGCTCTCCACCAGACGGATTTGAACCTAAAAGATTAAAGTAATCAGCATCAGAGCTTGCTCCAGTTTCTGCTAGTAGAGATTCTTTCTTTGATGGCAGTCTTAAATCATCATAAAATCCTTTTACAGAAATCTTGCCATTTTGCTCATGAAACGAAGCGATTATTTTAGCAAGCTCAGTAAGAGGATTTTTTACAGCCCCACCGTATAATCCGGAATGAAGATCGTTGGGATATGCATTTAAGTTTATGGTAAAAGAGGAGACTCCGCGTAATCCCATGGTGATTGTTGGGGCACCAGATTGTAACATACTTGTATCAGAAACAACTAAAACATCCGCCGAAATCTTATCTCTCAATTTTTCAACAATTGAGGATAGTCCTGTACTTCCACTTTCCTCTTCCCCTTCTATAATCACTTTAATGTTTGCTTTAAGTGCTTTTTCTTTAATAAGAGTTTCTAAAGCACCTAAAATAAATGTGGCTTGGCCTTTATTATCAGCCGCTCCTCTTGCATAAAGTTTCCCATCGCGAATTTCAGGTTCAAAAGGTTTACTCTTCCATTCATTTAATGGATCAGCAGGCTGAACATCATAATGAGCGTATACTAAAATAGTAGGCCTATCGGATTCACCTTTTCTTTCGGCAAAAACAACTGGTTTACCAATCGTTGAAATCACTTCTGATTGAAAACCAATTTCTTTTAACCTTTTGGAAACCCATTCCGCACATTGAGTACATTGCTCATCAAAAGACTTATCAGTACTAACACTTGGAAATCGAAGAAGAGTCATCCAATTCTCAATAAGTGCCTTTTCTTCCTTCACATAAAGCTCAGCAACTCTTTCTAATGTAATCTGACTCATATAGTTATCCCAATAAGTAATTTTCGAATACTTTTCTGTTACAAACCTTCGGTTTACTTAAAACATTTAGTAGGAATAACTATTTATCATCCCTTTGGGGGATCGTAAGTCCAAAAAAAGATTTTCTTTAGGAAAGTTATTTTTGGACTTACTATATCCTCTATACCCCTTTCGGTCCTGAATGTTTCTTGTTAACTTATTTATCTATTTTGTAACACATGCTTTGGGAGCAAAAGAAATGAAAAGTTCTGTTTTAAATATTTTTAAAATCGCCTGCATTGGACTATTGGTAATTGGAGCTACTGCATGCTCGAGTAAGAAGAAACCAGGTCCACTCGATCCAGGATACCTATCTGAGCAAGATCTTAATTCCCAACTTGAGGGAAGGTTTGCTGATGGATCTATCCCAACAGCAGAAGGTGAAGGGCCTTTTAGAAATATACACTTTGCTTATAACTCCTCTTCTCTCGATGACATGGGTCGGCAGGATGTTGAATATAATGTTGAGATATTAAAAACCAATCCTGAGATCAAACTAATTCTTGAAGGCCATTGTGACGAAAGAGGAACTGCTGAATACAACATGGCTCTAGGTGAAGAGAGATCTCGTACGGTCAGTAAAGTTTTACAATCTTACGGTGTTAGTGCTGATAAAATAAAGACTATTAGTTATGGCGAAGAAGTTCCAGTTGCTCAAGGCAGCAATGAAGAAACTTGGACACAAAATAGAAGAGTTCACTTCTCTCCTCATCGTTAGTACTTTTAACGATCTTACCGCAGAGAGCACCAAGTGCCTGGAAAAGAAATTTTTATTCGCCTGCTCCGTTCTCTCCGTGGTTCAAATCTTTTCTTAGCTTTTTTTTAAGAATTATTTACCACGCAAAAGGCGGAGCATTCGGATAGATAACAAATTTCTTCTAATTTATAAGGGATTTTAGCATGATTCAAGATCGTTGATTGCGATCCATTCTAAATGTATACTCCAACCTCCCAAACCAGCTTTAATCTCTTCACATATCGATATCGAAAGGGCACGTTGGGTAATGAATAGAATTATTGATACAATTTCACTTCCCGAAGGGCTGCGTAGCCTTGACATTCAATCTCTAAAACTAGTTGCGCAAGAATTAAGAGATGAGCTGATCTCTTCGGTTTCCTCCTCCGGAGGACACTTTGCTTCAAGCTTAGGAACTGTAGAAATCTCAGTAGCACTACATCACGTTTTCTATACCCCAAAAGATAAATTAGTTTGGGATGTCGGCCACCAAGCTTATATCCATAAAATGTTAACTGGAAGAAAAGATCTACTTGGAACAATCAGACAAAAAGATGGGCTTTCAGGATTTCTACGCCGCGAAGAAAGTGAACATGACTCCTTTGGAGCTGGTCACGCTGGAACTAGTATCTCGGCAGCACTTGGAATGGCTGAAGCTTTTTCTAAAACCGATCCATCCCGCTCAGTAGTAGCAATTATCGGTGATGGTTCCATTACAGCTGGCATGGCGATTGAAGCTCTGAATCACACTGGGGCTTTAAAACGAAAATTAATTGTTATCTTAAATGATAACGATATGTCTATTTCCCCAAATGTTGGAGCACTAAGCTGGCTATTTTCAAAAGCGATTACATCTAAACTGCCTACCATGGCTCGTCAGGGCTTTAAAGAACTGCATAAAAAAGGCTACGTTCCGGATTTAGTTTACAACACCATCGATCGCGCCGAAGAAGCTGCTGTTGGTTTCTTTGCAGGTGGTGCTGCTGGCTGGTTTGAATCATTTGGCTTTAGGTATATTGGCCCACTTGATGGTCACAACTTAGAAGATCTTGTTACAGCTCTCCACCATGCAAAAGATCAAGACGGACCAGTCCTAATTCATGCAAGAACTGCAAAAGGAAAAGGCTACCAACCCGCTGAAGAAGATCCACTAAAGTGGCACGGTGTAATTCCATTTGATAAGACTTCTGCAAAGTTTATATCTACCCCGCAACCTGCTGCGAAAAAACTTCCTTCCTACAGCGAAGTATTTGCTTCTGCCTTGGCGGATCTCGCTGACAAAGATCAAAAAATTGTCGCAATTACTGCTGCCATGCCTACTGGAACCGGCCTTGATAAATTTCAAGAAAGACACCCAAATAAATTTTATGATGTGGCTATTTGTGAGCAACATGCCGTGACTTTTGCTGCGGGTCTTGCCTGTGAAGGATTCAAGCCTGTCTGCGCTATCTACTCTACTTTCTTACAACGGGCCTTCGATCAAGTTGTGCACGATGTTTGCTTGCAAAATCTTCCTGTAATTTTCGCAATGGATCGCGGCGGAGTTGTTGGCAATGATGGACACACTCATCAAGGTCTTTTTGATATTGCTTACCTTAGATGCATTCCAAACATCGTCGTCATGTCTCCTAAAGATGAAAATGAATTCCGACATATGATGTACACTGCCGTTAATCACAATGGCCCAATTGCTATTCGATACCCAAGGGGTAACGCTATCGGGATAGAAATCGATCCTGAATTTAAAAAAATCAGTATCGGCAAAGCTGAAGTAGTTAGAGAAGGAACCGATGCTCTAGTCGTTGCCCTGGGCCCATTGGTAAATGATGCGATTACCATGGCTAATAATCTAGAAACCACTCAAGGCATCAGTACATGTGTAATCAATGCTCGCTTTGCAAAACCTCTTGATAAAGATCTCTTAAAAGAATACCTCCCTCGCTTTAACACAATCTGTACCTGGGAAGATCACGCTTTAATGGGCGGATTTGGAAGTGCCATCTTAGAATTCGTCAACGAAGAAGGGATTGCACTAAAAAGCGAAATCAAACGCTTCGGTGTTGGAGATTACTTTGTAACGCATGCATCTCAAAAAGAGCAGTATCAGATGTGTGG
>JAWXBT010000020.1:0-3040 GCA_034440315.1 bacterium | reverse complement strand
CAAACTTAAAATCGCTCGGTTTGACCCGTTTTGCTAGTCCTTTTTCAATCTCAAATATTGCCATGTTATTTTTATCTTATAGTTTGCTAACGTTTGCTTCCCTGCCATAACGCCGCGTTTAGCGAGCGGTTGGCAGGGAAGCCTTAGTTCTTGCCTGTTATTTACAATATTTTGTTGTCATTAGAATGTTCGGCGTGTTCGTGGACGTTTTGCCCAATATAATTTAGGCGAAATTTGAATTAAGAGTTCGCAAGCAAGAACCTCATAGTTTGAGCCAAGCTTAATTTGGTTACTTTTATCAAATTTTTCATTCATGAATTTATGATATGCCTTCTCTTCTTTTACATTAAAAAAGCCTGGGCTTTTATAGGCTCTATAAAGTTCGAACCCTCTTAATTCTTTTGCCGAAAATTTTGAAAGAATGATACCATAAATAATAATAATTTTTTCATCAAGGTTAATTACTTCATTTCCTACTTTCTTTAAACCAGCCAGAGACATATCACGGGTGTAATAATCTTCTATAACCCTGCGCTCATTATTTCCTAACGCGTCAAACTTTTCTTCTCTATATTTTATTAAATTGCTTAGCTTGTTAATTTTAGGCAGAGGTAAATACGTCTCTTCTGTTTGACTGGGCTTGAGTATTTTATCCCAATTAATGGGCTTCCAATCTGTGACCGTACAAACGAGGTTAGTTTCTAATTTGAATCCAAGCACTATATTTACCCCAAGCGATGCGAGCGCATCTTTATTTTTAGTTTTTTTCAAACTCTCGGCGTATTTGCAATTTCCAAAGGAATCAATATTGAAATCACCTTCAATTAAATTATTTTTACCAAAATTTATTTTTATTTTAGATTTTATTGTACCATTCCCGTCAACGAAAAATTTATTATTATTTTTCTCTAATATTTCAGTTTCTATATTCGAACCTTTCTCTATTCCAAATCTCTTTGGAATGAGTGCGAGTGCAAATTTCGTTGAACAATCATTTATTTTATTTAATGTTATTTGTTCGGCAGTTTTCTTTTCATTAGAACAAGTAGCTGATGAAAAGAAGGTAAATAATATCAAATATGTTATATTTTTCATTGGTTATTCTTTTATTTTAGTTGCCACCAACGCTTGCACTCCCGCCCGTGCCGCCCTGCGTTGGGCTTGCGGGTTGGGCTTTGGGCGGTATGGTCGGGAGTGCGTTGTTCGCTGATGCTTTATTTTTATTTATTTCATTCATTTTCAATGATTTGCACTGAGGGGGTATCGCTTTCGCCGCTCTATTTTTTTATGTATATCAAAATCAATAGTACAAGTAAAATAGTAGCACTTACAACATTGATTATTACTTGTTGTGTATGCTTTCTCTTTTGGTTTGAAAGTAATTCTTCATGTTTTAAGTCTTGGTAGTCTCTAATATTACGCTCTAAGGGTTCTAATTTAAGGTTTAATTGAGATACGCCAAGATTGATTACACTTATTGTATTATCAATCTTATCAAGTCGGCTCGGAAAATCAATCTTTTCGATTTTCTCAATAAGTTTATTGGAAGCCTTGACTAACTCGCTGTATTCTTCAATATGCTTTTGGGTGATTTCACTATGTCGTTTGATTAAGCCCTCAATGCTACTAACTATTTTCGACAAGTTAGAAAGTGAAGCCTCAAAAGATATATTCAAATCTGAAATAAGGCTCTCAAATATTCCCTTTTGTTCATTAACTTTTTTTTGGTAATCTTCTAAAATTTTATTGGTCGCTTGTCTTACTGCTTGAAGTTCTGAACTTACTGATGATTGTAAATTTTCAATCTTAATATTGACGTGTTCTTCAAAGTTGGCTACTGTTAAACTAACAGCACTTTGAAATTTCGCCAAGTTCTCATCAAAACTTACTCTAAAAGTTGATAAAGCCTTCTCAATCGTTTCGCTGTGATTGGTTTGTAAATCTACCAAAAACAATTCTACTGCTTTCTTCAATTTTTCATAGTATTCCGTCTGTGCTAATTGCAAACTTGCAACTGCATTATTGGACTTCTCTGCAATTGCGACAACCAGTTTTGTTGTATCAGATGCAGTTTTTATATGCTCAACGGCGGGTTTTAGGTCGGTAAGACCTTTTTGCAAATTATGCAATTCCGTCTGCAAGAGTTCTTGTATTTGCTGGTTCATACTCTTTTAGAAAGTTTTTATTAAAATTTTGAAGCCAACGACTATGCTGGCGAATTAAAAGAACATCGGTAAGTTCGTTTAGCAAACCTTTTAAACCTTTGTTGTAAGTCAAAATGATTTCATGATATATTTTGATATTTTCAAGTAATTCATCATGGGCATACTCAAATGCTGCAAACCCTTCGATATAATTATTTTGAGCCTCTCGTAAAAATCGCTCACTTAATACTATCAATTTTCCTTTTTCTTCTTTGGTTTCTAACAAGAAAAGAGCAAAAGATTTTAGCAATATAAATACAGGATTATCTGGACTGTCTGCTAACATTCTTTCGCAAGCACCTCGTAAATGCTTCAAATTATACATAATTGCACCACCTTGGTCTTCTTGCATCAATTTCATGTATTTCCATACAATGCTGATATCATCTAAACGACCTTCTTCTGTATCATCTACTAAATTTGGGTCATTTTGAGCATTTGCGTATTTTGAGTTGAAGTATAAATTTATAAAATCTCGAAATACCTCTCCGCCTCCCTCAACTCCTTTGATACAAGCCGTATTCATTATTTCAATGGCTTGCTTGCGCTTTGCTGCGATACGTTTGTAAGTAAAATTAACTAAGTATCTTAGGCATTGACGAATTTCAGAGATTAATTCACCTCTTGAATTACTAATTTTAGGAACGTCCGTAAATACTCGATTTGCTCTTTCTTGCAAATCAAATTTTCTTACGTACTCGTATAAATGCTGTAAATAGTAATCTTTCTCTTGTTTTCTAAACCGTAATATGAATAATCTGCGGTTATAGTCAATAGTATAATCATCAATAACTCCTATGACTGATAATCTGTAAATGGCTTTATAGGTATCTTCT
>JAWXBT010000019.1:0-5885 GCA_034440315.1 bacterium | reverse complement strand
TAATTTAACTGATTTATAGATAAGAAGTGCGTTTATGAGATTAAAGACAAGGCACATACTCCATAAAACCGGAGGTGTCAGGTCAAAAAAAAGATTTACCACAACGAAAGGTAAAAGATATCCGATAAAATGGTGGGTAACTATGTCAAGATATGGAACCCTTCCAGCTAATATTTCTCTTGCATTGTATATAGTCTGGGTAAGGTCAACGGTAGCTGTATCAAAAGAAAATAAAGGAAGAATCGAGAGAATGTTTATTACTATTAGAGCAAGAATAAACCCAAAGCGTTTAAAACTCATTACAAAAATCATTTTGTCTTCTCTTTAAATATGTGTGAGGGAGCCCAAAACTGAGCAAGTAATGAATCTAAATCTTTTACTGTTGCGACAAAGCGATCACGATAAAATTCTAATTTTTCTTTGGGGAAATAGTATGAAGAGATCTCTTTTGAAGTTAAGGTGTCGTTTAGGTTTGAAGCATAGTAAGGGAAGTGGCTGCCATACATGTACATTAAAGCAAAAAAGGGCTGTTCCTTAGTCTGCTTAATCCAACTCACTAAACGGCTTCCATTTTCTTTGTCGAGTAAAGCAATGATCTCATAAGGATTAGTCTTAAAATGTCTTTTAGATAGTTTTGAAGTTTTTCTAAATGACAATAAGCAAAATTGAAGGAATGAGGCTTCAAAGAATACACAAAGAAGGTTGCCCAAAGATTTATTATCTTTTTTGATCATACGCCAGCTTTGATAGATGTCTGGAGCAAACGTGTCAAAGTAATCTTAGCCTTTCCAAGACAGTTCATTACGACCGATAGCCTTCTTTGCATCCTCAAGTCGCTCAGGAGTTCCAGTATCATTCCAGTAACCATTAAAAAGATGACCTGTTATTATTTTGTTATCTTCTAAAAGCTTTGGATAAAGATTTTTCATAGAGCAGAAAATTTCGGGCAAGTTGTGAAAGTAAGAAGCGATCTCCTTTGAGAATATATGAACTCCTGCGAATATGTAATCCTGAGATTTCTCTTTGAGTAACGGAGAAAGTTTTGTCTCTAGGATTTGAGTAATCCTGAGTACCTCTTCGTATGCAATAGCTTTAACAATTCCGAATTGATTATCTTTAGGCGGATTTCTCAAGACCATCGCAGCAATCGGTCGATCTTTATGATTTAAAAAATCAGCAATAAATTTCTTTAGATTAAAATCTTTACCAAAAACTGCATCGCAATTAAAAATAAGGATTGGATTATTGGGGTTTTCTGCAAATACTTTTTTAATTGCACCGCCCGTATCTAAAATCGGATCTTCCCATGAATATGAAATTTGCATTTTGTAACGACTTCCGTCACCAAGGAAATCAGCAATTTTTTGTCCCAGGTAATGAAGGTTGATAGTGATTTCTGTAAAACCAGCTTTAGAGAGATGCCAAAGCCCTAGTTCTATTAAACGAGCTTCGCCGATTCTAACTAGCGGTTTAGGGCAATCTTTGGTTAAGTCCCCAAGGCGCTTACCGAAGCCAGCGGCCAAAATTAAAGCTCTAACTTTCATAATGGATAGTTTAACTGTCGATCGGTTTTTGGGTCAGTAAACAAAAAGTATTTCATACTTGCAGTTGTTTTTAGGGTATAAAAGAAACTATTATAAAGGTTATAATAGTTACAGCATGAATTTTTATAAAGGTATTACTTGTGAGTTGGTTAAAGAAACCTAAAGAGCACCGAAAGGTAAATTTCTCATCTAATACAGAAGAAGCTAAAAGCTCCTCTGTTTTGCCGACTCCTGCTCAAGCTTCTATGCCGATAGGAATTCCCACTACTTCTACAATGTTGGCTCCTTACATACCTCCTCTTTCGACCATTCAAGAAGACCAGGTAGCGGCGCGTCTTGGTGGAAATATTCGTTCAGTTTTAAGTGAGGGCACTGTTATAAATGGTAAGTTGAGTTTTGACACTCCAGTCAAGATAGATGGCAAGCTTACTGGCGAAGTCTTTTCATCTAAAGCTTTAGTAGTTGGACGAACCGGTAAAATTAATGCAAAGATTGATGTCGAGTCTTTGATTATTATGGGAGAGGTTGAAGGCTCTGTCTTAGCTAAGGATAAGATTGAAGTTATGCCAGGCGGACGATTGTCAGCTGATATAGAAACTAAGTCATTAATTATCACGGATGCCGAATTTAACGGATCCTGTAAAATGAGATAAAGAGAAATTTTAAGCAGCTGGCTGTGATGTATCAGCAGTTACGCTAGTGTCCTCAGATGCAACCTCAACTGTTGATGATGTCTCGTTCAGTTTTGACTTAATTCTGGCAGCCTTACCTCGTAAAGGTCTCAAGTAGAAAAGTCTTGCTCTTCTTACTGATCCAGTTGCGACAGTTCAATTTTATCAATACGCGGGCTATGAAGATAGAAGGTTCTTTCAACGCCAACATTAAAGGAAATTTTACGGACGGTGAAAGTTCCATTTGCATTTCTGCCGTTTGAGCTCTTAACTACAAGACCTTCAAAAATCTGAATTCTTTCTTTCTGACCTTCGACAATTTTGGCATGAACACGTACTGTGTCTCCTGTACGAAATACTGGAATAGGTGACTTGATTGCAGCTTTAAGTTCGCTGTTGATTTTATTTAGAATCGAAGATGAAGATGACATAATCCACCAATGGTAAACTGTAAATTCGCTTTTACTTATTATACAGGTCAACTCAGAGATAACTCAACCTTAGGATAGCTAACTCAGTGAGATGATTGTATCGCTAATGCCTTGTCTAGCGAAGTTGGGGATGTTACAGAAAAGAGTATAAAAAAACAAGAGTTTAGGCCATTTAATGGCAAACTCAGATAAAATGCCCAAAGATATTAAAGATATGGCAATTATTATCAAGAAAAAGCGAGTCCGTAAGGGTTTGGCCGTTATAAAAGATCCTAAAAAAGAAGCTGTCTTTAAAGGACTAAGCTCGGTCTTGGGTAGATCTGGATTCTTGGTTCGTAGAGAAGAGCTTAAAAGAGGGCCTGGTTGGAAAGCTACAAGTGGTTTTTGCCGTCATAATGATTCTAAGACTATTTTTGTAGATCGACTTCTACCCCAGGATGAGCAGATATCCTTCTTAGTGGAGCAAATCCAAGAGTTGAGTATAAAAGCCATTGATTCCGAGTTGCAGATTTTCCCTGAAGTTATCCAAAGACAACTCTCCGAATCTTAGCTAGACTTAATTAAGTGTTTTGTTGCCTTTTGCCACTTGGCTAGGTACATTTCTTTTAGATTTCACTACTTTAGCAAGAAAATTTATAAGTTTTTAGTATGATTTTTGATTCATTATTTGGTCTCTTCTCTAACGATTTAGCCATTGATTTAGGAACTGCCAATACGCTTATCTATTCTAAGGGTCAGGGTATTGTCTGTAATGAACCATCAGTGGTGGCAGTTCAAGATGGTCCTTCTGGCCGAAGAAAAATTGTCGCGGTTGGAGCAGAAGCCAAAAATATGTTAGGCCGTACCCCCGGTTCTATTAGAGCCATTAGACCAATGAAAGATGGAGTAATCGCCGATTTTGAAATCACAAAAGAGATGCTCCGATATTTTATTAGAAAAGTTCATAACAAGCGAACTTTAGTGAGACCCAGAATAATTATCTGTGTTCCTCATGGAATTACAGAAGTTGAAAAAAGAGCTGTGGTGAGTTCTGCCGAGTCAGCAGGCGCAAGGGAAGTTTATTTAATTGAAGAGCCAATGGCAGCTGCTATAGGAGCTGGATTACCCATTACCGAAGCCTGTGGAAGCATGATCGTTGATATTGGAGGCGGAACAACCGAGGTGGCGGTTGTTTCATTGAAAGGAATTGTTTATTCCCGCTCCATAAGAGTTGGTGGCGATAAGATGGATGAAGCCATCGTGAGCTATTTAAAGAGGCGATATAATATTCTCATCGGAGAACGAACCGCTGAGCAGATAAAGATTGCTGTTGGTACAGCCAAGGCTACAGGTGAGAACCTTTCTATCGAAGTTAAAGGTCGAGATTTAGTACAGGGTGTGCCGAAAACGCTCGTTATTACAGAAGAAGAAATTCGTGATTCTTTAGTTGAGCCGGTTAATCAGATTGTTGAGGCAGTAAGAAACGCTTTAGAGAGAACACCTCCGGAACTTTCCTCTGATATTTTAGATAGAGGAATCACCCTGGCAGGAGGTGGAGCCTTGCTTCGAAATCTAGATAAGCTAATTTCCGACGAGACTGGTTTGCCAGTTGCTGTAGCTGATGATCCTTTGGCTGCCGTTGTGATCGGATCAGGTAAAGTTTTGGATCAATTAGATCAATATAGAGATGTGTTGATGCAACACTAATGTCATAGAAGTTTCTCCAAAATTGTATGTCGAATCTCGGAGCCCAAAGCTCAACCAAAATATTAGGCTACTCACTATCTCTTTTTTTTCTTGGTCTTTTCCTTAGTGCTTTTTCGGCAAAAAATCCAGAAACTGCTGAGCTTGGTAACAGAGTCGTTTCTGAAATCGTTACTCCACTTCAAAGTTTAGTTGGGATAGTAGATCGTAGCGTATCGAATATTTGGGATGATTATCTTTGGCTGGTCAGAGTAAATAGAGAGAATGCAGATTTAAAACAGAGATTATTTGCCCTGGAAGCTGAAAATTCTCGACTTTTGGAATTTGAAGGCGAGAACCAACGACTACGCCAGTTGATGGGATTAGTTCAGGAGTTAAAAATTGAAGGCATTGCTGCAAATGTTATTGGTTACGATCCTTCAAATTGGGTTAAATCTGTAACGATAGATAAAGGTTTTATAAATGGAATAAGAAAAGGGATGAGTGTTATTGAGGGAAAGGGAGTCGTGGGACATGTGATTAGTACTTCACGAACAAGCTCTCGAGTTCTTCTGGTTAGTGATCATGCCAGTTCAATAGATGCAGTAATTCAACGCACACGAGCTAGAGGAATAGTCGAGGGTTCGGGTGGTCGGTTGGCTAGATTAAGTTATTTGATTGAAAAAGAAGATGTTAAAATAGGGGATCGGATTATTGCTTCAGGGTTAGATGGAATTTATCCCAAAGGATTGTTTATTGGAGTTGTAACAAACGTAGATCCTCCAGCTAGAAGACTTTTTCATCGAATTCAAGTTCAACCGGCAGTCGATTTTTTAAAGTTAGAGAATATATTTGTAGTTACCTCAGTGCCAGTAATGCAAGTAGTCCCATTACCTGAAGGATTAAGAAAGTAATGCAAGGATTTTTATTTTACATTTTTGTTGGTTTAATTGGTCTTATTATTCAGGGCTCGATCTTAAAAGTGATTTTGCCATTTGGTGCTATTCCTAATTTAATTTTAATCTTAGTAGTTTATCTTGGGTTTTTTAGGCAAAAAAACGATGCTGCGCTTTTTGCCTTTTTTTTAGGTCTCGAATACGATCTGTTTGGTTCACATCTTTTATTGGGACCCAATGCCTCTGCTGCTGTATTAGTCTATTTTTTAGTTACAAGCTTCTCGAAAAGACTTTTTGTTGATTCGCCTTTTACTTTAGGACTTGTTGTTCTAGTCGCTTCTTTTGTGAGTCACGGAGTTGCTGCAATCATTACCTCTCAGTTTGTGCCCACTGAAGGATTGTTAACGGTTATTTTTAGATACTCTCCGCTTGAGGCTTTTGCTTCTGCATTAGTGGCGCCATTTGTGTTTAAATATTTAAAACGCATTAATGTTGAGGGTAGGACTAGCAAAAGCAGTATGGGTGATCCAGGCTGGTCGAGTTAAGTAACATTTTTTATTTAAATCAAATTTGTGGCCATTTACGAAAAACCATCTTTGAATCTTGCTATCCGAGTTAGAATTTCTTTGGTTGTCATCTCAATAATGTTTTCTCTTTTAATCTTGAGATTATGGTATCTAC
>JAWXBT010000018.1:0-4482 GCA_034440315.1 bacterium | reverse complement strand
TCTTAAAATTCTTTCCTATAATATTCATAAGGGATTTTCAGTAACAAATAGAAAGTTTGTATTACAAAACATTAAAAAGGCAATCAAACTTACTGACGCTGATCTTGTTCTACTACAAGAGGTTATTGGTCAACATGACATTCATTCAAAAAAAATTGATCACTGGCCAACTTGTACACAATTAGAATTTTTAGCAGACGAAACGTGGCCTCACTATGCATATGGTAAAAATGCAGTCTATGAAGCCGGTCATCATGGCAATGCGATACTTTCTAAATATCCAATTTTAGAATGGAAGAATATAAATATTTCAAGTAATAAATTTGAAGAACGAGGATTATTACAAACATTGATTCAATTGCCAAATTTATCAATTCCCCTTTTGTGCATCTGTGTTCATTTGAGTCTATTTCGTAATGGCCAACATTGGCAAATAAATCAGATTAGATCGGCGGTAAAAGCACATGCTCATGGAAAAGGTCCTGTGATTGTGGCAGGTGATTTCAATGACTGGAGATGCATAGCTTCTTCTATATTTGAAAAAGATTTGCTCGAAGTGTTTCAAGAACTCCATGGGCAACATGCTCGTACTTTTCCTGCATTAGCTCCATTGTTACGCTTAGATCGTATATACTATCGAGATATTTTAGCTCTTAATGCTTCAGTTCTAAGTGGGGATCCTTGGAGGAGCCTTTCAGATCACGCACCAATTTGTGCAGAACTAAAAATTAATGAGGAATTGATATGAAAATCATCTACAAACGTATAATCAGATCTTTTTTACTTGGAGTATTCACTCTCGTACCCATTACTTTAACTTTTTGGCTTATCTGGATCTTATTGACTAGTACTGATCGCATCTTTGAAAGAATCTTACTTCAAGTCCTACCACCAAGTATGCACTGGCCAGGACTTGGTTTATTTGCGGCTCTGACTATAAGTTTACTTGTTGGTATAGGAATGCAGGCAACTGCTCTACCGCGACTTGTCCGTTTTTTAGAAAAAATTATCTTCTCTGTTCCTTTAATAAAAACTGTTTATGGGGCATTTAAAGATTTCTCTGACTTTCTTTCCGGTCATAAAAAAAAGAAAAGTTCTAAAATGGTAATGGTTCGCATTCCAAACTCTGAACATCGTATCCTTGGAGTGGTGACTCAAGAATTGCCTTCAAAAGACTTAGGAGTAAAAGTAAAAGATAAACTACTAGTATACTTTCCAATGAGCTATCAAATTGGAGGATACGCTCTGCTCGTTGATAAAAGTGAGGTTGAGCCATTAGAACTCTCAATGGATGAGGCCATGCGTTATATTTTAACTGCCGGAATCTCTACTGTAAAACATTGAGACGTAACTACTATTTCTGTACAAAAAAAATTTAACCACACTCAACGCTCATCTGATCGAGGTCATATAAGAAATAAAGTAATATGTTTATATTACAATCTTCATTAAAACTTATGAAGGCAGAACTTATGAATACAGATGAACTAGAAGGTAAATGGGAGCAGATCAAAGGTCAAATTAAAGAAAAATGGGGCAAGTTGACTGATGATGATATTACAATAATTAAAGGAAAAAAAGATCAGTTACTTGGAAAATTACAAGAACGATATGGTTTTGCAAAGGATGCTGCTGAAACAAAGCTTGCAGCATTCATGAAAGATTGTAATTGCAATAGCAGCAATAAAACTAAATCAGAGACAGAGTCTCCAACAAGAATTTAGTTAATTAAAATAGTAAATATAAAAGGGCTCGTTTAAACTCGAGCCCTTTTATTACAATAACAGCTACTTAATCTATTCTTACTTTACGTCCAGTTACAAAGCTTATTAGACCAAGCACAAGAAATACTACAAAAAGAATCTTAGCTATGTAAGCAGAATCAGAAGCAATCCCACCAAAGCCAAAAACGGCAGCTACGATAGCTAATATTAAAAACGAAAATGCCCAATTTAACATATATTTTCTCCAATTTATGAAATAATCTAAGTTAAGTCGTAGACTTACTCCTATGTGGCCATCATATAATAATGGTTTCAAATGAAGTATGAGCTACCTCATATAAAAGAATTAGACAGACTCTTAATATCCGTCACAAATCGATTTGAGGTGCCAACCCCACATTTCGCAAACAATTCAAACGGTTGGCTTTATAATTAGAAAATGGAGATAAAAATGAGACTTAAAACAATAAAAAATAACTTTGTCAAAATTACACTGCCCGCGTTTTTTTGTGCTGCGGTTCTTTCCGCTGCCCCAGGAAAACCCCTATCGAATGAATGGATCGAAGGTCGAATCCAAGGTGCATTAGCCTACAATACCTATCTTGATTCATCTGATTTAGATGCAGAAATGGATAGCGGCATAGCAACATTATCAGGTGCTGTTCCATCCGAAATTGAACGTGACCTTGCTGAAGTTATTGCAATGAATATTGATGGAGTAACATCAGTTCAAAATAAAATTAAAATCGATCCAGAACTTGGGCCACGTAGTCGTCCAGATTCTGTTCAGAAAATGATTGATGCAACGACAACAGCAGCAGTCAAAACCAGGCTTCTTACTACTAAAAGTATGCATGACATGAAGATACTTATCTCCACTAAAAATGGGATTGTATCACTTAGTGGAAATGTTACCTCTCTTCCCCAAAAAGAAGCCGCTGAAAAGATTGCTTTAAATACACGGGATGTTCTAGATGTTAATAATGAATTGAAAATTGAAGATGCAAAAAGTCTAGCAGAGAAAGCAAATAATGCCTCAGTTAATGTTGCTCGTGAAGTAAGTGATTCTTGGATTAGTTCCAAAATTCGCACTTCATTAATGTTTAGTTCAGACTTTCCAGGAAGTAGCGTCAGTATCAATACTAAAAAGGGAACAGTGACACTTAAAGGCTATGCTCGTAATGCTACTCAAAGTGCAGAAATTGAAAAATCAATAAATGAATTCTTAGGAGTTCGTGAAGTAAAGAATGATTTGAAGATTAAGAATAGTTAATTAAAATCAGCAGCCCCGTCTCTAATAGGACGGGCTGTTGATTCTGATGTGTTTAAGGTTTTAAGTATCAAGAAACAAACCAAAACCGAAATACTCAATCCCCTCTTCAAAAAACTGACCATTTTGAGAAAAACCATTATAGTATTGCAGCATTAGTTGCAATTCCCGATTTCCTGATTTTTGTAATGCTAGCCCAGCTTTATAAGATTGACTAACATTCCAACTAAGCTCCTCTGAAGCACTGACTATGCTTGATGCAAGAAAGTCGAAATCTCCTAAGATGTCGGGAGATCGGAATTCCAAGCCACCTTTCACTGACCATGGCTCTAAATTTGGTTCACTATGTAAAATTCTTGCAGTTCCAACAATAACTCTAAAATCATAAAAGTCATATGATCCAAGGAGTTCAAGTTCTTCAAAACTTAAATTTACTCTTTCAACATCGGGATTATTAATAATAAATTCATCCCCTAGATGTGAGCTTTGATGGTAAATTCTTGCTTTAGCTGAGAAAGAATTTTTACGATACATAAAGGGAATACCTAGTATATAGTCAGCATTCACAAGATCTTTAGATCTCTCATCGAGATTAAAAAGGGCAAAAACACCTCCTTCAAGTCCTAATTGAAACTTACCCATCTCTTGATAATCCCAGTTTAAAAGCGGAAAAGTGTCTCCAGCAGTAATATAACCAAGATTGGCACTCTGACCATTATTTTCATAATAAAAATAACTTAGTGAAAATCTAGCCTCGTGCGTATCTGCTTGAAGTGGATGGAATAATTCCTTCTCGGGTAAAACTTCAGGACCTATAGGATCATTCTGAATAGTCTTGTCATCAATGACTTTTATTTCTGTTAAACAATTAGCAGAATCTTTCCAATTTATTTTTGATATAATTTTTGATTTTAAAAGTCTTTCTTGAATTCTCTTATTTTCAGCTTTTGTTAAGCAAGGAGTTACATCCAATATAATTTCCCCGTCGGGTTGAATCTCGACGGCCTTTACTGAAACGGCAGCACGTTCATCGTTAACTGCGGCACTTACATAACCTCTGATAAAATCCGCTGTTTCCCCATAAACAGTCAAAACTAGAGCAGAATTTAGTACAAACCATAATAATAGTATCCAACGCATTCGCATATGTATTCTTGAAATAAAAAAATCTCCGAAAGATGACTATTCAAGCTTACAAGGCAAGATCAATTTAATCCTGCCTTGTAATTACTTTTTTTACCTTACAGCATTTTCGGCTTTTCTCTCTGCCTCTTGAGCTGCTTCAACAATTTCTTTCTTTGCTTCTAGTTTTTCTTGATCTACTTTTGCCTGCTCTTCTAATGCAATACGTTCAGATTCAATTTTTTTCATATCAACTTTTCGTTGTGCTTCGACAACTTCCGAGGCAGCTTCCGTGCGCGTTCTCATTGCCTCTTCTTGAACCTTGGCAATGTCCTTACCAGCCTCTTGTTGAACTTCTCTTATTTC
>JAWXBT010000017.1:0-3906 GCA_034440315.1 bacterium | reverse complement strand
TGGGAGAAGATACGGGGTATATTAAGTGGGGCAAATCAACTTTGAATTTTGGAGAGAATCTCAAAAGGATGAATGTACCTAATTCAATTTTACAAAGGATACATTTAATTCCAAGAATTAATGATAGGAAGAAACTTGTTGAGCAGCTAAAAAAGATTAAAGGTATAGCAGTATTCCCATCTCGTTATGAACCATTTGGTTATGTAATTATAGAAGCGATGGCTCTTGGTTTTATAGTTATTACAACTTCAGAAGCTGCTGAGAACAACATTATAATTGATAAAGAGAATGGTTTTCTTATAGAACCAACTTTTTCATCTCTTCATCACCAACTCAAATCCATTTTAAAAAAGGATCAAAGCTACTTTAGAAAAATAGTGGTATCATCGCAAAAACATATCACTGAGAACTTTTCATATCATGCAGTTGCAAAAGATTATAAAAAAGTATATCAAAGCCTAAAGTTGTAAGACCTTACCTTAAATGCTATTACTTCATCCCAAAATAGTCAGGCTACTCATTCTCTCTGTCATAAGAGATATTCGAAAAGATCTTGCCGTCGCTCTCATAGAGGTAAAAAAAAGAGAACTCTTTCTGGAAATACTAAAAACGCCCCCTTCTAACTTTAGTTATCTACGTTCTTCTGAGCAAATAATAGAAGTAACTTCTTTAACCAGTAAAAATGACTATCTTATGTTAATTTTGGCGATCAAAACATTAAAAAGACATATGAAGATTCCCTTTAAAGTTCTCATCATCGATGATGGCACACTTGAGGCGGAACATGTTGAAAAACTCCAAACACATCTGCTTGGGGCAAAAATTATTTCTAAGGAAGTTTTAGACTGCAAAATAGAAGCTAAATGGTCTAAGAGGAGTGTTTTTTATAGACTTAAATCGAATCCCTATATCCGGAAAAAACTAGGTGCAATTCTTTTTTGTTCATCAGAAAAAGTTTTATTTGTTGACAGTGACATTCTCTTCTTTAAAAAACCGAATGCTCTTCAAAAATGGTTCCACGGTGAGTACGATATTGTGTTTAACCAAGACATAGAAGATTCTTACTTTTTATCTTATATTGAATCTAAAGTGGTGTTTAAAGTAGGTCTTTTTCCTCGAGTTAATTCTGGACTTTTAGGAATACCTTATGCTCTGCTAGATTGGAAAATACTAATGAAGCTTTGTGAGCTTTATGAGACGGGACTTTCAGTTGGGCGAGGACCTCAGATTCAAACTTATTTTGCAATTTTATTAGAAAAAAATAAAAATTCGAAAAAGATTTTAAATTTACCCAAGTCCTACCTTGTAAGTGACACTATCTCCGATTATGAATCAGAATTAGTTTGTGGCCATTATGTTCGAGCGGTTAGAGAAAAGTACTTTTCTATAGATGCAAAAAGAGCTATTTCAATACTTTATAATAGCTCATCAATGTAGGAATTAAATAATTGTTCAATAGATTCGAGACATATGTTCTGAAGACAAGCTTTAGTTGTCTTATAAATTTCTTTCCAACTCGTGAGACAAAGAGAAAGTATTTATCTGTTGGGGTGTGCGCTTTACTCTGTCATCGAGATGTAAATATGTGTATTTAATCACTGCAGTCTCTTTTCTTGAGAATTAATCGAAATCCACCCGTATTTATTATTGATGATAGCTCACTTGAGAGACTAGATATCGCTAGGTTGGAGAAGTATTTTACAGTTATCCTCCCAACACAAAAATGGTGAACACAACAAATGAAGTTAGTATTGAAGAATTATATATCCGGTATTAACTACTCAAATTATTATCTTGCAGAAGAACAGACACTTATGTTACTTTTTAGCAAAGTAATATACACCTCATTACCTACAAATAACTATTTAAATTTTTGGCTTTATTTGCAATATAAGAGTGAATTCAGAAAAATAGTACTTCTCTGCATTATGCTGGTGAAACCAGAGAAAAGTTTGAGTCAGATGGAATAAAATTAGCATTTAAGACTAAATTCTTTGACTCCCACTTGAATATATAAAATCAGTACTATTTTCCCTTAATATAAGACTCCAGCACTTCTTTATTTCCTTCCGAAATGATCTTCCCATTTCCAATCCAAATAATTCTATCGCAGTTCTTTTCTAAGTACTCAAGCCAATGGCTCACAATTAAGATTGTCTTCCCTTTTTTAAAAAATTCTTCTATCTTTTTACTACTTTTTTTCTGAAAATCCTTATCACCCGCACTGATTCCTTCATCTAAAATAAGAATGTCAGGCTCTGCATGAACTGCTACAGCAAAGCCCAGCCTTAGCTTCATCCCCTCAGAATACGAGTAAAGCGAAGCGTCAATAAACTTACCTATATCGGCAAATTTTACAATCTGCTCGAACTTATTCCTAATCTCTTGTTTATTCATGCCAATGATTAAACCATTGAGAAAAATGTTTTCTTCTCCAGTCAGGTCTGGATGAAAACCCGCCTCTACATCAATCAAAGAGACAATTCTGCCCTTAATTTTCACTGTTCCAGAATTTTGTCTGGTGATGCCTACAATTATTTTCAGCAAAGTAGTTTTCCCTGATCCATTTGAACCAATGATTCCTACCTTCTCGCCTTTGTAAATTCTTAAATTAATATCTTCTAGCGCAGTAAACTGCTCTTTTCGGCCAAGCTTTACTACATTTTCCACAAAAGTTGGCTTCTCATGGTGAAGTGTGTAAATCTTGTAAACATGGTCGAGCTCTATAACAGTCTGTTTTTTTGATTTCATAGCCTAAACCCAGTCATCAAAGAACGGCTCTTCCTTTTTAAAGAAGTAAAAACCAATAAAGAAGATCACCACCCCCATTAGAATGCTAGCTACTTGAGCCCATGAAAAAGAAATCGGCTGCTCTAAGAAAATGGCCTGATATAACTCCAAGACCGTAGTGACGGGATTTAGATAGAGTACATGCCTCAAAGAAGGAGGTAGTAGAGATAATGTATAAACAATTGGAGTAGCATAAAACCAAAGCGGTAATATCGCCTGAACAGCAAAGTTCACATCTCGATACTTTACATTTAAACTGGAGAAAAGCAGTGAGAAACCACTAACCAAAATAGTCAGCCAGAGTGTTATCGGAATGATCCATAAGAATCTCAGCGTAAAAAAGAGAATCTCTACAAAGGAAGCTTCTCCTGAAAGAATTTTCTGCCCCAGTAAAATGATAATAAATAAGCCTAATGCAACAAATAAGTGAAAAAGATTTGAAAGAATTATTGAGAAAATAATTACTTCTCTCGGAAAACTTGCTTTTTTTATTAAGTTTCGCTCATTTAAAACCATCGGCGTCGTCTTAGACAGGGAGTAAGAAAAAAAGTTCCAAGGTAATAACCCTGCAAACAGGAATAAAAAATAATTGTCTACCTGAACTGGAACAAAAAACCTGAAAACCAATCCAATCACCAGCATCTGCAAGAGAGGATTTATAAGGATCCACAGAAAACCAAGCACTGCATGTTTGTATCGCGCTTTAATCTCTTTCTCGGTCATGGATACAAGGAATTCAAGCCAATGTAACTTTGAAGCATTCATTATGGGCGGAATTATAGCGTATGGAGAAAAAGGGGCAGTAGCAAAAACCAAACATTCCCCAGCAGAAGCTTCGTCTTTTCTTCCCTATTGACCTGAACATACTTTTTACTCTACATTTATCAGAGCCAAGATTTTGGTCGCTTTCTTATATTATTGCAAAACATGACTGAAAACATCCCTACCTCACAACCCAGCCCAAATCCTTTACAAGAATCTCCTAAGATTAGCGTACCTACACAGAGCTCAGTAACCACCGCGACTAGTACCACAACCACCACAACTCGTTCTTTCAAGTTGCCCACTAAATTCTCCCCACGCATGATCATAGGGGGATTATTCTTTGCATTACTC
>JAWXBT010000016.1:0-2676 GCA_034440315.1 bacterium | reverse complement strand
TAATTAATAATATTAATATTACCCCAATTGAAAACTTTTCCATTGTTGCATCTGGTGAAGCTTTTCTTAAACCTAAAGATTCTTCAAATTTAGTTATTTCTGGAAATATTCTAATTGAGCGAGGTGAGCTTGAAAGAAATATTAATCTTAAATCTCTTATTAAATCATTAACTCAACGCTCAAAAGATGCTGAAATAAGCACAACGAGCTCTAGCTCTTCAAACTTTGATAATATTTTTCTAGATTTGGATATTTCAGCAGCAAATAGTTTATATTTATTAGCAAATTGGGCTGAGACTGAATTAAGTGGTATCGCAAAAATCAATGGCACTCTCAGCACACCAGATTTAAAAGGCTCTTTAACTGCCTTAAATGGTTGGTTTGGACTTAAGGAGAGGCGATTTTCTATATCCTCAGGCAAAGTAACAATCCCATCACTTACAAGCGAACCATTTTTAGAATTAACTGGAGAGACACAAGTACCTTCCCTGACTGGAGAGAGTATCCTTGTGCTACTAGAAGCCAAAGGACCAATCAGTTCTCCAATAGTTAAATTTTCCTCTGAACAAGGTCTCAGTGAAAGAGAAATTATTAAACTAGTAACCTCGTCTGGGATAGAACTCTCCAGATCTATTTATGATGACATTTACTCGGAAGGCTCCAGTAGTTCCTCAACCAAACAAAGTAGTTTGTTTTATTTCCTTAAAAATCTTACTGATATTGATAGTTTAAGTATCGAACCTACTTTCAACGAGCTTTCCGGAACTCTTGAGCCAAATATTGTTGCTGAGAAAAACCTCAGTAATAAGTTAAAGATTGTTGGCAGAAACTCAATTAGTGGAAACACTAAAGAATCAGGAGTATTTGGAGTATTTGATTTTTCACCTAGAATTTCAATTATGGGTGGTTTTCAAAACTTACCACTTGAGAAAACAACTGCCTCACTTATTGATTTATCTTTTACTGTCCTATCAAGCTCCAAAAAGGTTGTTGATATCCTTTTTGAGAATCTTAATGCATTTAGTCAATCTGAAATTCTTGAGACATTACGAATAAGCCAATCTTCAAAAATATTAAAAGAACAAATTCCTCAGTTTAGAAAAAGTATAAGAAAGAAATATAGAGACAGTGGATATCTTGATGCCAAAGTTGAAATTACTTGCCAACTTAAGGAAAATTTCTGCATCTCGTTATTATTTAAAATTCAAGAAGGTTTCCTCTACAGAATTAAAGACATCCTAATGGAAGGCACAGATCCAGGAAATTATTTTGAAGTAAGTAACTTAAAACAATTTGGTAATATTGCATCAAAAACTGAAATGACTGATATAGAGCATTACTTTACCCACATCTTGAGAAGGGATGGGTATATTGAAACCAGAGTTAAAGCAAAATTCGAAAAAATCTCTCAAGAAAACTTAGTAAATCTTAAGGTATCAATAAATGCAGGTAATCCTGTAACTTTTATTTTTACAGGAAACAATTTTTTCAAAGCTGAAGATTTTCTTGAAACAATTAACCTTCTAAACCGAGAACAACCTTTTGGGAAAAATACTGTCAACATCTTGGTTCAAAATATTGAAGAATTATACAGAAAATCCGGTTTTCTTTACGCAACTATTCGTTACTCTCAAGAAAGCGATGAGTCAAAACGCATATATTATAAAATTAATATAGACGAAGGCCAAAGTATTGGTGTTTTAAATGTAAGACTAGAAGGAAACAACAGCCTAGAAACAGATTTAATAAGGAATAGTATAAAGAAAAAAGATAAATTTATTTATCAAAAATTCAATAAACCAAAATTTGCAATTGACGAAGAACTTCAATATTTCTCCAAAACAATTGAGGATATATATAATGAGAATGGCTTTCCTGAAGTAGAAATAAATTCTGAAATAAGAAACATCGATGAAAGTCATGTGGAAATTATTTACTTAATTGAGGAAGGTAAAAGAATTGAAATTTCCAATCTCAGCGTTCATGGCTTAAATTATGCCATCGAATTGCCAAATCTGCCTTATTCAATATCTAAAATTAATACTTTTATCATGGATATTGACTCAATACTTCTAAACAAAGGTTTTTTTAATTCGTCTATCTCAACCTCGATTTCAAATAACACATTAGAAATTAATGTTTTTCAAGGTAATGTAACTAAAATTGGAGCTGTTCAAATAATCGGAAACTCTTCAGTTTTATCAAAAACCATTTCCGATATTGCCAAATTAGTTCCTGGAGAAATACTTAGAGAATCCCAATTAGAAAATTCTAGGAGGCAACTTTTTGGATTAGGTTTATTTTCTAGTGTGGAAATTTCTCCCCAAGATGGATCGATTGATTCAACATATGAAAATCTTACCATTAAAGTTAGCGAAAAAGCTCTACGCACTTTAGATTTAGGCCTTGGTGCTAATTCGGCTTTTGGAGCCCATTTATTTGGTGAGTACCGCGATCGAGAGATCTTTGCAGATGGCAGAAGTCTTGGATTTCGAATAGATACTTACTATGATCAAGATGTTGCTAGGGTAAGCAAGGGTGTCGCCAGTCTAAAATATGTAGATCCGTATGTATTATCTGATATTTTTCGGCTAACCGAAGATCTAAGATTTCAAAGACTAAAAAATGGCACTCTGCCATTTGAGCTAGATCGAACCTCCCTTTCCTCCTTTATAG
>JAWXBT010000015.1:0-2931 GCA_034440315.1 bacterium | reverse complement strand
GAGCAAGGTTGGTTGCTCAGTGATTTTAACGACTTGGGCCGATCGATTCCGTTGCAGTCAGTTGGGATTGAATTAGCGATCGCAGAAATTTATCGCGGTGTTGTGTTTGGGTAGGCGATCGATTGAATTATAATTGAATTAGGACAACTCAATCTTATTAGTGATACTTCACCCAAGAATTATCACCCAAATGTATGCCCTCAAACTAACCAATTTTCTAAGCTTAGGGCTGGTACGCGCCCAAATTCACCCACATTTGCTGTAACAACCGTCAGGTTAAGGGCTAAGGCATGGGCTGCAATCAGTAAATCATTAGGGCTGATTGGTGCTCCTGCTTGCTCTAGGTGTCTACGAATTGCCGCATAGTGCCGATCCACAGGAGAATCGAGGGAGAAAATAGGCAACACTTCAAAGATGCGTTCTAGCTGCTGAATAAGACGGAGAGAGCCGCTTTTAGCTGCACCAAATCGCAGTTCGCACACCACAATTATACTGGTACAAATGCAGTTTTCACCTACGGCTTACGGCTGCGATATGCTGAAACACCAAACCTTGAGGGTGTCTTACCAAATCTGAAATGATGTTGGTATCGAGCAAATATTGATAGGTCATTGGGCAGGATTAAAGCGTAATATCATCAAGTGGCAGTAGCCCTTCATCCACATTCGGAAAGTTCTCTGGAATATCTTCCAAAGTAGCGAGCAGTGACAAGAGAGAACCAGAAGAAATCGGTTCGATGATTAATCGATTTCCTTCTTTGCGTAACAAAACTTCTGTGCTGGAGAGAGCAAATTCTTGGGGAATGGTTAGGACTTGCTCTTCCCCATCCTGTAATAGGGAAAGGTGACGTAAGTTTGGCATGAAGCAATTTCCTTGAAGTCCTAATTATTTTACCAAACTTTACCACGATCGGGACTATTCATAGAGGGATTCTTGTTCATCTAACTCTAAGCCTGACAGACAAATATGACCTTAACGGATAGGTCTTTTGATAATGTAACGCAACATCGCAGGACTGATTGTTATAAACATTGTGAGGAAAAAAACTAGGATATAGGCAAAGAATACATTTGCTCCTGGCTGTATAAACCCAAAGCTGCCAATTAAAGAAGTTACAAAGTCAACGATAACTGCTACAAACCAAACCGGAAGAATTATTTTTTCTTTTCTATCAAAAACATCTACTGTAAATATGTTTAGCCCAGTTATTACGGAAGTTACAATCAAAGCAAATGCGTAAGCTCCCAGGTCATTAACATTTCCAATCTTGATTCCTAAACCTCCTAGTATGCCGAGAAAAGTAGTGAAGGCATCACCCAGCATACCGATGAAAAATAATACTACTAGAGTTTCTTGCATTTGTATTCTTAATCTCCTTAATGTCCAATCAAGTGAAGGCATCACCCAGCATACCGATAAAAAATAAGAACACTAGAGGTTATTGCATTTTTATTTTCCCTGAATTAACGGCGAATAAAACTAACTACAATTGCCAGCAATATACCAAGAATAAGAGCAACAACCGCCAAAATAGCAAATTGGGAATCAGGATTTAATTGTAATTTTTTTGGCTTTTTACCAGCAACTTGTTCCTGATAGCTTATGCAAGCAAGCTCTGCCATAAAATCCTTCCAAATATTAAGGCTCTCACGTCTAAGAGATTCGATATCTTGCAATTGAATTAATTGAGGATATTTTTGTAAAAAAGAATTTAAAACCTCCTGATATTTTGGCAAAAAATGTTCTGTAAAATCATTCAATTTCAACGATTTTAATGAGATAGAATACTGCTTATACCACAAGGAAATACCGATTTTGTGCAAAGCTTTCCAATCATTCAAAGTGAATTTTTTAGTAGTTTCATAATCGACATCTATTGCCCTTGCATAGGTAATGGCTTTCCGCTTTATCGCGATTAATTTTGAAGCTAGTTCTAAAACTTCCCCAAACGATTTGGCATCTTCCTGAATTTGTTCCCAGATAGGTTTATCCATCGCTACCTTTCCATAAAAAGCAGATGTTACCACCAACTATCGCTACTGCTAGAGCTACTATCAGAGTTACTATCAGTGTCGGAATCACTGCTGCTGTAATCAGAACTATCACTTGATTCCGAGTCAGAGCTACCACCGAACAAATCCCAAGAGCCGCCGCTATCTCCAGAATCGCTATCTCCAGAGTCGTAACTATCGCTTGAAGTGGATTCGTAACTATTATTAGAGTTGCCACAGTCACTGATATTGTAATCAGAAGTATCATTTGATTCTGGTTCGGAACCAGTGCCGAACCAATTCCAGTGATCTCGAAGATCAGGAGGAAGTCCTTCTGTAACGCCATTTTCTTTGACATCCGATGCGTCAGCAAAAAATGGTCGATCAGGAGAGATTACAAAGCACTCAGCTTCATTCAAAACTTCCATAACATCAGAGCCGAAGCAGTCGGTAGTTCCATCAGCAGTAGAAAAAATGAGGTTAATTCCTCTCTCTTTGGCTACATGAACTAGCCGTTTAACTTGATCGACAGCGTTCTCTCCTGTGAATCTCGAATTGGGCCCATAAGATTTGCACTCTACTATGGCGACTTCATTTTCATCGTCATCATCAATGGTCACGTCTACTTGAGTGGGTTTACCGTACTCTTCAAAAGCTTCATTGTAAGAGAGATTATTATGCCAAATAGCATCCAATCCAAACTCCTCAAGTTTTTTCTCTGTGTACCCCTCGAAAACTGTTCCCTGATTATGACTAGCTATACCCCTTTCTCGATCTCTCGTTCTTTTTTCGTCTTCCTGCTCTGAGTTACTAGCATCAACATCATCATTGAAAACCCCAGCAACTTGAGAGCCTATCTCAGCAAAGGCTTCCAGAATCGGATTGCCCCCGTCTGTGCTTCTCCCCTCTGACGGCTCGGAATTACTACCAGCAGCATGAT
>JAWXBT010000014.1:0-8715 GCA_034440315.1 bacterium | reverse complement strand
TCAAGATCATTAATTTTTAATTTATCACCTAAAAGTTGGGCAAGCACTGAGCGATAGTCTTCATCATTACTTGAATCAAGACTAAAGGATGCTGCTAAATTTAAAGCTAGAGGAGGATTCTCGGCATAGATTCTGCGAATAGCTTTTGCGCGAGCGTCTGAAGGCAGTGTGCCATTTAAAACTAACAATACCTCTTCAACATAAGCTGGTGGATTAATATTTCCAGAAAATGAAGAGAGCCAAACTGATGCGATGTCAGCACTTCTGGAAATACCAGCACTGCGGGCTCTTTCTACAATTGCATTTTCACATTCTTTTCTAATTTCAGGATAAGCACTATTTCTACTTAAAGTTACAAGTACAGCATGGGCCACTGGATCATCTGAATTTACTATCTGATTAAGAAACTTTTTCTTTCCTGGACTAGCTAGATTACCTGAAAGTAGACCATCAATAGCAGTGTTCAATTGCTCCCCAGCAATTGCTCGATGTGCTGATAAAGATGAAGAAAGTTTTTTTGCATGTGAAAACTGCGAGTAAAATGGCCACAGCCCTACCAGTGCTACTGAAATAAGCATTACTACTAAAGAGATCTTTAATATCGTACCTTTTGAAAACTTTACTTTTTTAATTGGAAGCTGAGTTCCCAAAGAAATCGAGGAGATACCTGTACTTGGACTATCTTCTACTCCAGAATTACGTATTTGATGTCTAACCTTGTTGGGATCCTGAGCATACAGTTCTCTTTTGCCCTTAATATCAGCTAAAAGTTCTACTGCACTTTGATACCTCTGAGCAGGATTTTCAGATAAGGCTTTCAGCAAAACCTCATCTGCCCAAAACGGCACCCCTTTAAGTACTTGTGAAGGTTGTATTGGGGTTTTCTCTGGAAACTTTCCAGTAAATAAAAAATACCCCAAAACTCCTAATGCATATACGTCAACACTTAGATCTATGTTGCAATCTGATATTTGTTCAGGTGCTAAGTAATATTGGCTCTCGGGATAAAGTTTAATTCCATTTTCTCGATCTAATTCGTAAGCACCCATTACTCCGATAAACCTAACGCTTCCTGCTCTATTCAGCCAAAATGAATTTTTACAAATATCTCCACAAATAATCGAAGCATTGTGGATACGGCTAATAAGCTCAACGCATGAAACAAATCTACGCTCTAATTCAGAGAACTCAGGAGTTCCTTCAGTTAAAGTATTACCATCAAGTCTTGCAAGTACTGCAAAAGCTGTTCCTTTATTATCAACTGCAAACCCCACAAAATCTGAGACAGGGGGGTTAATTGCTTCAATTATTTCCATGCGTTTGATATACTCGGCGATCATTGAAGAGCCCACTTCTAAGGGTGCTCTTAACTGCCACAGAGAGACGTCCCCTCCGCGAGTCTTATCTTGAGAAATATATAAATCTGCAGTTCTAGTTGAAAGAATTTTAGTCTCAACTACAAAATAGTCAGATATTGCTCCGATTGTATTTGTTCCTTCTCCTAGCTGATTCATATGTCTAAGTAGTCCACTCTCCTACTTCTTCAATTATTAAATTTGAGTCAATTTCAACATCAGTAACAATCCTGATTCCTAGATCAAGATCCATAATTACTCTAGCCAATCCCTGCTTAAATACAGCTTCACACATAAGGCATATCGGCTTAATTCCTTTTGTACGTAAAGGCTTTAATGTATCTAGATAACTCGTCTTTAATTTATACAGGGTATTACGATCAATTTTTAGATTCTCACTACCATCATGCTTGGAAATTATATTTTGTAACTCGGAAAGAACTCCTTCTCCTAAAGTAATGACTCTCAAAGTACCCCTATCGGAGATTACTTGACTTAAAAATTCTCGTTTCTTTGATTGTCGAACAGCTTCAACTAGATCTTCGATTACAAAGACACTCTCAGTGGGATTATCATATGAAGCAAAATATCCAGCTATACTTTCTAAAACCGATCGCAGGTCTCCGACATATATATTTTCTCTAGCTAACTGTTGGACAATTTTTGTGAGCCTTGGAACTGTTACAAGTCCATTATCAATTAAACCAATAATCAGTCCTGGAAAACGAGATCCGAGTTCTTTAACTTGAGTATATACATCTGAAACTGTGACTAATTCTTCAGGATGATTTTTAAAATGTCCTACTATTTTCAAAAAAATGAATTCAAGTTGATCATAGAATAACAGATCTGCAGCTCGTACAATATTTAAAGATCCGATGTTACTTTGAGTCCAGAATATATTTGTTTTAAAAATTGGATGAACTTCTAACTTGTCTACAACTAATCCAAAAGTAAAAGAAGCTTCAGGATGAAGTTCAACTAAAAATGAATCTATTGGAACTACTCCCTCAATCAGTTGAGCATGTCCAATTTTTGCATTATAGCCACCACTTGCTAAAGTTGAATCTGAATTAAAAATTAATCTAGGTAATTTAAGACCTACTTCGTTAAAGTATATCTCTGAGATTGCTTGCCAGCGTTGCTCAGCAACTTGGGGATCTCCTTGTGAAATCTTAAAAATTGTCCCTGAATCAAGAAACAATTCTATAGCTCCAGTTCCTAAATTCACTGAGGAGCCTGCCAATGCCAAGGGTCCCGATCCAGAAGAGTTCAGTAAAGCAGGATAGTTATTTGATAAAGAGTTACTTAAAGTAATTTCATTTCCAGTGGAACTTCTGGAAACATAATATGCAAACAAAAGAAAAGAACTACCACCAATGGCAAAGGGCCAAAATGGAGGACCTGGCAAGATTGACACTAACAACATCACAATGCCACTTAGAATCCAGGCTTCTGGACGTTTAAAAAACTGCGCCCCGACATCCATACCTAACGTACTATCTGTTCCAGAAGAAACTCGTGTCACCAAAATACCAGCACAAATTGCAATCAGGAGTGACGGTATCTGACTTACTAGTCCATCACCAACAGTCAAAATGGTATAGGTTTGTAGAGCTTCGCTTATGGCTAGACCATCTCTGATCCCAACATAAAGTCCACCAAATATATTAGTAAAAATGATCACAATTCCAGCAATCACATCTCCTTGTACAAACTTCATAGCTCCATCCATTGAGCCATAAAGTTGCGATTCCTTTCTTAACTCATCTCTTTTTTTAGAAGCTTCCTGTGAGGTAAGTAGACCCGCTCGCATATCACTCTCAATTGACATCTGCTTGATTGGCATTGAATCAAGGGTAAATCTGGCAGCTACCTCTGCTACTCTGCTAGCACCTTTAGCAACAACAATATAATTAACGACAGTAATAATCGAAAAAATAACAACTCCAACAATTACTTCTCCTTGAACTAAGAATTGTCCGAAGGCTTGAATTACCTCCCCAGCATATCCCTCTAAGAGAATTAGTCGGGTAGAAGCAACATTAAGACCCAATCTAAAAAGAGTTGATAAAAGTAAGATTGTTGGAAAGGTAAAAAGTTTTCCAGGATCTGGTGCATATAAGGAAACAAAAAGAAGTAATATTGAAATTGAAATATTCAGTACAATCAACAGATCGATTGCGAATGGAGGGACATGCAGAAGAAATAAAGCAGTTACTGCTACGACAAAAAGAGCTATAAAGGTATCACTTCTTCTGCCAAATCTCATAAAATATTTTATAATTCACTTTTGCTTATTTAAAATGCATTCTTGAGCTGAACGCCAAATCCAATCATTAAAATTACCAAGAATCCCATAAACACTAATGTCACTGGACCAGTTGCTACAAGTTCTAGTTTCTTAATACGTCCTTCGATAAAGGCCTGTCTTTGTGCACTCACTGAGTCTGCTAGCTCTTGTAACTGACGGGTAATTTCACCACCATGCTTGGCTACTTGAGCTAGATACATAAAGGCATGTTTTAGTTCTGTTTGACCTGAAGCTTTTCCAGTTTCCACCATGGCTTCTTCAAAAGGCACACCAGATTTAATATAGTTCTGCGCGTATTTGAGAAGTTCAGTTACTACGTTATGAGTATCTCGTTCATCTGCCATCTGGACTACTCTTTGTAAACAAGGTCCAATATCTAGTGAGCTACTAACTCCGATGGAAATCTGTTCAATTACTAATGGCAAAAAAAACATAATTTCTTCGTTGCGCCAATTAATTCTTCGATCCAAAATAGTAAATGGCAATTGATAACCGAGCAACATTCCCATGACAATTCCCATTAAGCCAAATTTTGCTCCTGCAAAAGTCCAAAGTAGTGATCCTAAAACTGGAACTGCTACAATTGGACTTAACATTCTTAATCGATAGAAATCCGCTTTCTCCTTTTCCGCGAAAATCCCTGCTCGAAATAATTTTTGATCAAGGGTGATTGGTTCTTTTCTTTTCTTTGAACGAAATCTCGCTTCGGCTTTTAATTTATCTAGATCGTCTGAATTTAAACCCTCGGCAGGGACTCTATTTCCTATTGAATCTACTAAACCAGTGAGAGAAGGCATCATGCCTCTCATACTACTATTCTTTTCGGTGCCACCAAAATAAAAATAGGCAACTATACCACTTAATGCGGCTAATCCAAAAAGGCAAAGACCTAAAATTATACGTGGCTCCACTTGACCTCCTTGTCAGTATCTAATTTAAACTCTCATTTTCGTAACTTGTCGGATCCAAAATATTCCAATTAAAATTACAACTATTCCGAACTGCCAGACTTGCCAACCAAACTCATCATGCCAAGCTCCCGTCACAAGTTCGGGAGACATAAAATAAATATATGTAAGAATTGATATAAGCACTCCAAGAATCATCCAAATGGATCCCCTTTGCATACCAACTGCCTGATAGGCCGCACTTCTAAAATATTGTCTTTTTCTAACCTGTTTTGCTAATCGATCTAAGGTATCAGATAGATTACCACCTACTCTTCTACTTAGTAAAAGGGCTTGAACAAAAAGCTCAATTTCTTCATGGGAAACATCCTCTCCAAAAGCTCCAATCGACTGCTCTTCAGGAATTCCCATCCTAAGTCGTTCCAACATCAAATCTACTTCTTGCTTTACTAAAGAATTAGGATCTAGGCCTTCAGCAGCAGATTGTAAGCCTTGCAAAACATTCATTCCTGTTTTTAAAAGACCAACTAATGATAGAAGAAAAGAAGGATAGTCTTTATCAAATGCATTAAATCTTTTAAAAACTGCAATATTTAATCTTGAGGCCATAAAAAGTGGCCCAGCAGATAAAGAAATAACCTGGAGCATAAAGTTAAATCTTGTTCTAATAATTAAAAAGAAGATTAAACTTATTAATACAGCCAGAACATAAAATAGAACCGGAGAGATATTCCATTGTGCATATCTAAGTTTCTTCTCAAGCGTCAATCTCGAATCTGAGATTTTCTTTACTCTATGTTCCTCTCCAACAGTGTCAGTTATAGATCGCTTTGGACCAGATTTTTGATTAGAGTACGATGTAGTATTTCTCTGAGCCTGAACCATGGACTTTACATTGTCACCTGAAGAACCGGATCCAACAGAATAAGAACTAAAGTATACAGCTGCCAAACCCGCTGCCACTAGACCTGCTATGATAAAAAATATTAATGCCATATAAATTAAATTTTTAGCTCATATTTCCAAAAGTTAATTCGGGAGGTGCTTGATTTAAATAAATTCCATCCTTTGCTAGATCCTCATCAAAAGAACTATTCCATGAATGTACCTGCCAAATAGGTCTTTCTCCCATGTGAATTAGACTAAACATTGGCTTGACCTGAATCATCCCTTCAACATATCTGCCAACTTCAATAATTTCCCCGATTCGAACTTTTCCAGTACCTTTCTCACGGATCATCCAGACAATTGAATCAACTGCCAATGCAATCTGTTGTCGAATAATTTCAATAGAGACTGACTTCTGAGCACGACCCAATAAACTTTCAAGACGGACTAAGGTTTCTTTTGCATTTCGAGCATGAATTGTAGACATTCCAATATGACCAGTTTGCGCGCTTTCAAGAAAAGCCTCTCCGGCAAGCGGACTTCTCATCTCACCCAATACTACTCGAGTGGGAGTCAACCTAAGAGTGGTAGTAATATGTTCCTGCAAGGTTACCTGCCCGATGCCTTCAGTATTGGCAGTACGAGAAACAAGACTTCGAAAATATGGATGTTGGAAATTTAACTCAGGAGTATCTTCAACTGCGATGATTGATTCATCTGGACCAAACTGAGTACCCAAACATCTAAGCAGAGTAGTTTTGCCGGTACCTGTCTCTCCAGCTATGATCATCGTGGCTTTTCCACACCGGATCAGGCTAGCTAGATAATTTACGATCAGTGGGGGAGCTACTTGGTATGCTAAAAGTGTTTCTAAAGATGCTTCGATAATTCTAGGCACACGAATTGTTAAAAGTGGTCCTCGCATTCCGCAGACACTTTCATGTACTGCGCAAAGACGAATCCCATTAGGAAAAGAAGCATCGACTGTATGCTGTTGAGTAGAAAGGGACTTTCCAAGTCTCATCAAAAGACGATCAATAAAAGCAATATAAGCTTCACGGCTAGGCCAGTGAATTCCTGTTGTTTCGCTTTGCTTACCACGTTGAAGAACTACAGTTTGAAAATCGTAACAATGAATGTCAGTAACTTCACGGTTATCAATAAGTGGTTGCAAGACACCCCAGCCAACAAGATCTTTTTGAAGATGAATAATAACATTTGCGCGTTCAATATCATCTATCTCAATCGCACGTCTTTTAATTACTTTATCTACAGCTTGTACAATCTGTGTTTCGGAAACAACTCGACTGGGATCATCGCCATGTGTAGCATAATCAGCCCCTAGTTCACGACGTGCTTCTCTAAGAACCATACTAGCTTGAGGGGATAGATGTCCCTTGGCATTTGCCTGACTAGTTTCCATGGAACTGGTTGTGGTTGTTGTGCCTCCCTTCGGAGTAGAAGTGGCATTATTACGAAGTAAATCCCCTGAACTATCTGATCGAGGGGTGTCGTTTCTTGTTGAGAAAAGGCCAATTAAATTTTCACTGGTCTTTTTTGTGCTGTCTGACATAACTTTCCTAAATTAAAACCTTAAAAAGAGTAAATCTCAGAATTAAACCTGACAATCTACTACTAAAACAAACTAAAAAACCTACAGCTTACTGACCTCTGTTCTTACCCATCTCGGAAGTGGGTATCATCTTGCCATTAACAAGTTTATACTCGACTCCACCAATTTTAATCGTTCCTTGAATATTTGGATCTTCATCTACGGTCTTCTCTGTGGTTCCAAGAAGATCATCAAATGTGATAGTTCCACCCATCTCACTCTTTCCTAGATCATTATCACCACGAAGGGTTAAACTAAGAGTGCCGGATGTCTTTGCTAACTGAATCTTTTTTGCATCTTGAGCAGTCACTAAAAGTGTAACAGTACTTGGAACAGCAAAAGCTTTTCCAGTTTCCTCAGCCTGACCTTGAGTTAATTGTTCTGCTGATAAAACTTTTGCATTTTGAACAATAGTAATTACAGCTTGTTTACCTCTATTTTGAGTTGTCCACACAATGTCAACTCTGGCACCTGGCCTAGCCCAACCTTCAACAGCAGTTTGGGCATCTACTCGTATCGTAGCAGCTCTATAGCCATCGGGTATCTCAGGAGTAATAACACTCGTTGGTCGAGTGGTGGTAATATAGTCAGAAAGAAGAGGAGCATCAGATGCGATGATCGATCTGGCAAAAGTTCCTTTTATCTCCTCATAGTCTCTTACAACTTTACGAGGAAGACCTTCCTTTGGTCTAGACTCTTTTCTGAACATTGAGGGCTCAAGTCGAACCCCCGGTTCAAGTGATTGAACCGGAACTAGGACTTCAACCATTGCAACCTGAGACACAACTTCTTTAACCTGTGGCTCATTGACAGTTGCAGTGGTTGAATCATTATTTAAAATAAGGAAGCCCACGAAAGTAAAAACCACAACTAAACCAATTCCGACTAATAAGCCGAAAGCTTTGTTCCTTTGTTGATTCCTACCAGGATGTACACCTCCAAAGTAGCTGTTCATAACCTTTCCTTTTATCGTCTAACACTTATGAGCAGCATAAAACATCTGCCCAAAAATCATGTTCTCCATGCGCCTAATCTCATTAAGAGCGAATTAAGAACAAAAACCCCAAAAAACAGCGCGAATAGCAATCGAACCAATTACATACTAGCACCGATATTTTCGAACTGGGCACTAATCTTAGTTCCCAAAGCTGTCATTGCTGCGATAGCAACAACAGCTATTAAAGCAGCCAATAATGCGTATTCAATTAAGCTTGCGCCTTTTTGATTTTCTTTCTTCTCAATATTCTTCATATCCCATAAACTCCAACGAGATTAACATAACTAACTGAAATACGGCCTATCCAGCCGAAATCACTTCTAATAAAGTAAAGCTATACCGAATAAACATTCAAAGCGCCAGCCATTAAGTTTCAATAAATTATCAAATACATACACTTATTTAGTCTTGTCCAGCTTCTCTTCGAATTATATCCGAGCTAGTCCCCCCAAAACTATCAGAGGAGCTATCTTTACTTTTCTTACTTCCAAAAAGCTTATTAAATAATCCCCCAGCAGCTGGCTGATTACCTGTAACTGGAGCTCCCTTTGATTGCTCATGATCTACCAATCCGATCTCTTTAGCAATGTGCTCCAGAGCAAGACGTGTAGATCTCTGACCCATACTATAAAGTGTTCTTC
>JAWXBT010000013.1:0-3121 GCA_034440315.1 bacterium | reverse complement strand
GCAACCAACGCAATCATGACTTTCATAGTACCAGCTCCCAAGCCCCTCTAGAACCTCCAGCTACTCAAGCTTCTAGTTCTTGGGCAATTACATGAATGCCTTACCAACCATTCTAATGCTTTTAGCCTGCGCAATATTTTTGTGGGCCTTTTGGATTTATAATAAAGGTGTGATTTTTGGGCATCATACTCCAGCTTTTACCGGGTGGGCTTTATTTAGCATAATTACATTTGTTAATTTTAGGACGTATCTAGATTGGACAGGTGAATGGATCAATATTGTAGTATTTTTTACAGATTTTTTTATATGCAGCGCAACTACATTAATGATTTTGATACGATTAAAGGGAAAAGTGCGGGTAGATAGAGGCGATATACAGATCGCCTCAGTAAGTTTATTCGCCATAGTATTATGGGTAATTTTTCAAAAAGCCCAGATAGGCAATTTGATAAATTTGGTCGCTTACAGTTTAGCTTTTGTGCCCATCTATCGGAATGTTCTTAAAGATCCAAGAAATGAACCCACAAAACCCTGGGCGACATGGGCATTTGCATTTTTAATCAATATTGTGGTGCTGAAAATTCAATCCGTAACTACCATAATGGATTATGTTAGTCCGATAGTTTATTTTATACATCACGCTGCTATTGGGGTTCTATCACTTCGGAAATCTAAAGAGATGCGTGTATAACAAGGGACTTGTAAAATTATATAGAGTAACAGAAGGAGACATCACGTTTTAGAGAAAATACAAAATCTATTACGAAGATTGATTATCTCTTTGCTGATTATGGTAGGAGCGAGCTGTTTTCGTTAAGGCTGGCTCTTTAAGATACACTTCAGTTATCAAAATTACATTACCCATACGGTATGCTCCGACGGCAGCACGAACGAAAGGCGCATAAAGAATATTGTCCCGATGTCCGCGGCTCTCCATCCAATCTTGAATGCAGAGTCCACCTGGATTTTTGTAACCATGCGATCGAAAAAGATTTTCACCCACAACTTCAAAGCCAATTTTTACGGCATTAATACGATCACTTAAGCGGTGTCCATCAGGAGAGTAATGGGAGAAAAAATTTTGCTCTGCCATGGCTTGGCTATGAGTTCGCGCGACTTTGATAAGTTCGTTATCAAAATAGAGTGGATCTAATCCATGTTTTTCCCGTTCTTGGTTCACTAAATCAAAGACTTGGTGCTCGAGAATCGGATCAAATAAGGGAGTTTCCACCGTTTTATATGAAACTGGCAAAAGAAGTAGAAAACCTGCAAGAGCCGTCACGAGGGAAGTGAACATATTTTTATTATAGAGCAGAAAGGTATGAGCGGCCAGAAGACATAAGTAAAATAAATCAAAATTCAGGTGAAACCGTAAGAATTTCTCTCACTTTCGCTGCAAACAGATTTCAACTTGTGACATAGATGCGGTTCGATATAACATTATAAGTCTAAATATAATTAGAAAAAGTATGGTACTGCTTCATGATGTCACGAAATTACATATTGGCAGCATTAGTTGTTTTATTTGCTTTTGAAGTTTCTGCCCAAGTCCGTAATGATTTCGATCAGGATGGAAAATCCGATATCGTTTTTACTTCTACTATTTTAACTGAAATTGCTTGGAAAAGCGTTCCTACAATGGACGGAGCGACAGCCATTACTGAAAATTTTGGACTAGTTAAAGATCTGACCATTCCTGGTTATTGGAAGGAAAGTGCATCTCCGTCACTGGCTATTGTGCGACTATCTGGTGAGTCTTTAGTGTGGAGATTATTTGATGGGAGTGGAGAGGTTAAATTAGTCACGTTTGGGAAAAAAGGAGATTTGGTTATCGCAGGAGCCGATTTTGATGGCGATATGATCGCTGACGCTGCTACTGTTCGGGAGAAAAATGGCAAGCTAATATGGAAAATTCGTCTTAATATTTTTACTGACAATTTTTCTGATCGCTCTGTTAGTTTCGGGAAATCGGGCGATCGAGTTAGCTACATTAATTATGAGGGTGATAAAGACTGGCTTGTAGTTTTTGGAAAAGGTCCCAAGCCAAAGAAATGGGCTCAATTAAAATTAAAAAACCTTCTTACAGGAGTAATAAGAACGGTTAAAGGCTTTCCTAAAGAACTTGCTGCTAAGTCTAGGCCGCGTCCATTACCGATCTCTGCAGCTGACGGAGAAGACATTTTTTTATTTGTGACACAAGATGAATCCGATACGACTTTTTTAACGTATTCACCTGATGGTGTTAAACTATCTAGTAAAAGTTTAGTGGGACTAGGTTTTTCTGTAATTGGAAACTATAATACTGATGCTCTTGGCGAAGAAATTCTTTTCCAAAATAATGCCAAGATCAGAATCTACAATCCGATTAGCAATACAGTTACGGAAAAAGACAAAGTACTTGGCACACCCGTAGGGGAGATAGTATTTGCAAGTCCCAATTAACTGACCTAGTTTTTTTTCGAAATTTTGGAGATTTTTATTCTTTAGCCTTTATTACAGTATTTTACAGGATTAAATAAACACGGGTCTCTCATAATGAACCTGATATGAACGTTAATCTGCGTGGAGCTATCGTTGATGATTCTACTAAAGGCAGGTGGACTTTTGGAACTTTTACTGGGTTAGCTGGAGAAGGGACCTTTATCGCTCAAAAAAAATGATTGAGATTTAGCGGTTTACCCACTTTGTCTTTTTCCTCAAATTTTGGTAGATTTTCCGACCTCTTAGCATTTAATAAGGCATTTTATTGTGACTTTATGGGATTAATTAAGCACCCATTAGAATTTGAAAAACCAATAGTAGAGTTGGAAGCGCTTTTAGAAAGGCTTAAAAATCAACTTGAAGCTGGAGATGCATCCTGTAGAGATGAATTTGCTAAAACTGAACAACGTATCGCTAAGATGCGCACTGAAGTTTATGGAAAATTAAACGCTTATCAAAGAGTTCAACTTTCTCGACATTTTGATAGACCATGCACAGTAGATTTTATTGAGTTCCATGGAGATCGTCTTTTTAAAGATGATCCGGCAATAGTTGGTGGAACGGGTCGGCTTGGATCACGGATAGGAAAATCAATCATTACCAAGAATACTAAGCAGTTACCATAGGAACTTTAGAAGTG
>JAWXBT010000012.1:0-2977 GCA_034440315.1 bacterium | reverse complement strand
TTTTTTGTCGGTGTTCTGATCGACATCTTTGGATTATTTCTGAATATTCTGATCGCGCTTGAAATCTTAGAAAATATCACGGCTTACCTCCGCAATCATGTGATCCAACTTGAACTGGTGATCGTCACTTCTCTGACTGCTGTGGCGCGAAAAATTATTATCTTTGATGGTAGTAAAAGTACTGGGACAGATTTAACGGGATTAGCTTTTGCGATCTTTGCCTTGTCTGTGAGCTACTGGATTGTGCGAAGTGTCAATAATAAGCAAAAAGAACACTGAATCTTAGATTGTCACCTTATGAAAACAACATGAATTTTTTCAGTCAGGTATTACAGGTCTATCCGAAGGGCAAACACAGCATATCCTCCAATGGAATTCAAACTTATGAAGAAAAAGGGTATTATAAACCATCGTTCTTAACCAAAACTCACACTAAAAACTGAGTTAATAATTAAATCCAATAGATTATGCTGAATAGCATTGAAATTAAAAACTTTGGACCGATCCATCAACTCAACTGGCAAGGGCTAGCAAAAATCAATCTTGTTATAGGTGCTAACAGTACAGGCAAGACGTTTTTACTTAAAGCCCTGTATAGCTCCATGCGTACAATTGAAGAATATAAACGCGGCAATGACCAACGCAGTACATCAGATATACTTGCAGATAAGCTGTATTGGACATTTCAACCAGACAAAATTGGTGATTTGGTCACTAAGGGTGCAGAAAGTCCACTATCTTTAAACCTTCAATTTGATGACAAAGCTTTTAATTATTCTTTTGGGAAAGATACTACTAAGTCGATTCCTTCTTTAGAAAATAATATCCCATCTCCACGTAAAAGTAATTCGATATTTCTGCCCGCCAAAGAAGTGCTTTCTTTACACAATATTATTTTAAAATCTCGTGAGCAAGATAAAGTATTTGGATTTGTTGATACTTATTTAGATTTAGCTAGAGCTTTACGTCAACAAACTCAAAAAGGCAAAAATTACGCTCAGTTTTCAAAATCACGTAAAAGTTTAGAGGATATTTTAGGTGGAAAGGTCGAGTACGATGAAACTGCTGGAAATTGGCAATTCAAGAAAGGTAAACAGAAGTTTCCAATCGGAGTAACGGCTGAAGGTATTAAAAAAATAGCTATTCTTGATACTTTGCTTGGTAATCGTTATCTAGATCAAGATTCTATTGTTTTTATTGATGAGCCAGAATCTGCGCTGCATCCAAAGGCAATCTCACAACTACTCGACATAATTGAGATCTTGGCTGAGAGTGGAATTCAGTTTTTTCTAGCCAGTCATTCTTATTTTGTGATCAAAAAATTGTATCTAATTGCTCAACAAAAATCAATGTCAATTCCGATTATTTCTGCTGAAACTTGGTATTCTGAAGATTTGCAAAATGGCATGATCGATAATCCAATCATTGATGAATCTATTCGCCTGTACAGAGAGGAAGTAGATCTAGCATGATGACTACAGATCCCATTGTTGAGTCTGGATTAACGTTTGGTCCGTTCCCAGAAGGATGCTGTTTCTACATTGAAAAGAGCAAGGCTTACAAACAGATTGAGAAAGGAGTGAAAATGGTGGAGTTTCTTCTCTTACGGCAAAATACTGGAAAAGCTCCTGCGATTTGGGTGGTCGAAGCAAAATCTAGTGCGCCTAACGCCAAAAGTGAAGATTCTTTTGATAAATATATGAAGGAAATTCGTGCGAGTTTAACTAGTGATAGATCTGATGAATATGTGAGAGAAGTTTGCGAAAGACTCATGGGTAATGACTTCGAGCGGTGTGTAAGAGAGATTCGCGAAAAATTAACTGGCAATCCCTTTGATACTTACATAGGTGACATTTGCGATAAATTTATTAATGCTTTGACCTTAGCCGTAAATATTTGTTTAAAAAGACATCCTAACGGAGATCGAGAGTTATCAGATGATTTCAAGCAACTTGATCTTGCTTCTGTAAATTTTGTACTCGTATTGGTTATAGGGAAGGACTTTAAAAAAGAAGGGCTACCACCTCTTCAAGATGCACTTTTAAAAGTACTTCGTCCAACAGTAAAAACATGGGCACTGTCGCCTCCAGCAGTTTTAGTTCTCAACGAAGATATGGCTAGAGAAAAAGGACTGATCGCTTTAGCCAATACAACATGAACGTAACACTGATATTTAGCGAAATCACAGAAAATGAGCGATTAGGAGCTGGAAATAAATGAAAAGCCAATTGAAGCGGTCGGATTACACCTAGAAGGAGAAAATCCAGAAGACTTGGGTGTAGTGCCTAACCCATCAATTTTTGTCACATTTGAACTCCAGCTTGAATATGTTAAAGCTTAGATGATTTGAGATCCCTGAACAAAAAATTCATGATGAGATTGAACGCTATTGTTGAACGGCGGCAAATAGAACTTGTTCTGACAAAATCTCAAAATCTGCACCAATCCAGATTAACGAAGCTTGTTCGACTAATCCCGATCGAACAGTCACGATCGAAAAGTTCCGCCATGCTCCATGTGGACTTTGAATAATCCGTGGGACACAGGCAGCATTTAAGTAAACTGTTCCTTCAGGACTGACATGGATTGGTTTACGTGGTGTGTTTGTCTGACGCAGCTTGTGGTGCATATGCCCAAAAGCTACGAGGGAGATAGTTTTACCGAGTAGCCGAGTCTGCTCGATCGACTCAGCTAAGTCAGGATCGCCATAGTCGCCGCCAATCTGATCCCAGTCTTTACCGCAGGGATCTTCAGCCCGATCTCCCAAACCAAATGGCCCATTATGACCGAGAAAAATCAGCGTATTGTGAGCAGTTTGGGCGACAGATTTAACAATTCGTTCGGCTGATTCGGCAAAACTATCAATCCCGTATCGATCGTGATAAAAAGCCGCGTTTCTCCATTCTGAGCCGCCCCAACTAAACGGTCGTGCGCCCACTACAGTCAAATCTAATTCGGGAAAATCCAAATAGCTATA
>JAWXBT010000011.1:0-4634 GCA_034440315.1 bacterium | reverse complement strand
GAGAGAAACTCACATTTGATCGATTTCATCGCATACGTCCAAAAAATGATCAAGACCATAGAGTAAATCTGTCTCGTCAATATTCATCCATTGAAAAAGTTCCAGGACAAGTCGGTAATGGTGACGGGCGTAAGATGTATCCTTAATCGGCAGACCAGGTATAAAGCAAATTGGCTCATGGTGGGCAATACGGTTACGGATATTATTAATTTCCTTCAAATGATTAAAAACGTAAATATTGTTATACTGTATAATGGAAGAACTTATCGGTTTAGCAGGAAATATTCTTAATAGTGTTTTGCCGGTAGCATTGAACTGATTACGAGAAAACAGATATCGCCAAAAACCAAAGCCCAACTCAGCCACGAGTTTTGTGTGGTTATAATATGGATTTAATTTATGGATGGAATCATTGATATTTTCCTTGGTAAGTCTGCAATTTGAATTGTCAAATATTCCACCCGCAGATGCACCGTTTCGCAACCAATCTATTCCTAAAGTTTGTAAAAGATGTTGATCGATGGCATTGCGTAAAGCAATTTCAAAGCATGAGATGATAGTAAAAAACTCTTGTGAGAGCTTTAAGTTTTTCCTATACAAGGTCATTGCCTTCTTGCTGCTGCCACCACAAGCGGAAACATATCGACCTACCCTGGCGATACTCATCGTTTTTTCAAAGTCTGTAAACTTCACTTAGAAAATACTATTTGCTTTTATGATATTATACTACGTATCTTTGCAACATCTTATTCCCGGTAGCCTCTGAAGAAATTTAAGCTATCGGGTTTCGTTTTTTATGGATGGCGCTGATATTCAGCATCTTATGTAATTTAGCATCAGACTCTTTGCATTCCTTGTATTTACGTTGTCTTTATTATTTGCGTATATGGATTTTAAAAACGGAATTTAGGGGAATTTGAATACAATTTCGATTCCATCCTCCATCCGACACCAAAGGCCACTCCCCATACTGACATGGAATTGTCGGTGGAATGATGAATGTGTTGAAAGGCCGATATTCATCTTCCAGCACATACTTGATATCCTTTGCCTTGGTGGTATAGTATTCCGACTGCGGATCTTTCAACAGTATTGAGAGCTCTTCCCGCACTATTTCATATCTTTCGCTCAGGTGTTTGACAAAGACCAGGGGGTGGATGTAGTTTTTATAGTTGTTCTCGGAGACGGCGCCTCGTAGTTCGTTGGCGGCGTCCCAGCGTTTTTTTCGAAGTCTATGTCGGGTTTGGGCATTGGGTGGGTCTAATGGTGTTGGTATGTGTTGGATGGTGAGGGGAAGATAGGGAAAAGGGGGGAGGTCAAAAGGTATTCAATCAACAATGGCCGAAATTGATCCGAATACTGGAAAATGAAAGGGTAGAGTGGTATAAAAATCTGATCGAAAATAAAATCAAAACATTGACTCTTGGTCGAAAAAATTATCTCTTTGCCGGTTCGCATGATGAGGCATAACGAATTGCAATGATGCGATGCCCTGAGCGGTTTCGAAGGGTTTCACACTCAAAATAATTTATTGGCAGCAAGTCATTAGTCAACATGTAGCGTTCTAAATCAATTTTAGTTAGGCCAGCTCCACTGTCAGACATTTGACTATCTCGATTGGCAAGATAAGTCATAGCATCGACTCGTGGTATCCTAGCTTGAGACTTACGAGCCTTCAATTCGTTAGTAAAATATACGAAGTAGTCAGAAGTTAAATTTTGCAGTAATTATATTTTTAGAGTGTTTCAAATAATTGTCATTTAATTATTCTGCTGTTTGTAATAAAGTAACAAACAATTGAAATTATATTGCAGGCAGAGGTGTATATAAGAGCACCCTATGTTTCTGTTCAATACAGCTATCACTTTGATGATAACATCGTTCCTATTTATCAAATTTAAATTGTCGTGCTTAATTCTGTTTTAAGAAAAATATCTTGCCCAAAGCGCAAGAATAACTTTTTTGTTCCCGAAAAACCATATGAATTAATATAGTGGTAGATTGCATTTCTAACATCGGGTTCTATTTTACTTGAAATTGCTTCAATCCAATAATTGAGATAAGGCTCTAATTCTTTTGCTGAAAGAAGTCCTGCCTCAATAAACTGATTATATCTTTCAAAGTAAGACAGAAAGTGATCGAAAGCGTCTCTTATTGCAATTTCAGTTCGCGTGAATCGTTCCTTGTTATTCTCTTTTATCCGCAATTCATGATATTGCAATGCTTTCTTCAAAATTTCTCTATCCACCTTTTCAAATCTGTCATCATATTTTTCCTTTTCAGGAAATAACTCAATATACCTCGCGCCCCAATCTAAAATAAACATGGCATTTCTTACCATCTTGTCAGAAAAACCCTTATCTCATTTGCAACGAATTCATTTAATTTCCAGGTTTGCTCTTTAATGTATCGGTGAACAGCAATAAAAAATATTATCAGTCCACCAGCTCCTCCTATTAGGTTTAATAGGAATTCAAGTGTAACAATAAAGTACGGACTTTGTGAATCAAATATGTACATATTGATTTGTAAATTTAGTAGTAAAATTATTGAGATCACATAAGGAATATCCTTTCCTAAGTTCAGCCCATCCCTCAAACCATTCGATTACAAGAAGATAAATTGTACAAATGATCACCCGCCGTATTCAATTGTTGATCAGAATTTGACAAATGTAAAACCAAAAGGTACTTTGTCATTGTTCGAAATATTGAATGACTTATTGGACTTCCAATCAATAGTCGTACCTGCTGAAAGCCTTATGTTTTGCTCAATTTCGGCCCTCAAGTTTACTCCAGTCTGCGTTTCAAACGTAGCAGTGAAGATTGTAGCATAGAAAGTCTTATCAATGGCTAACTTGTCTTTATACTTTTTATATGTAGCCTTATTTTTTTTTATTGTTTCGATAGCGGTTTCGATATCAGCGCGGGTTTTCTTTTTGAGCCCCATCGCTTTAACCCCGGTGATAGAAAAAGTGACACTGGACGATCTGGATAATCCACCTTCAATATCCACACCAAACTCGTGGAGAGAGCCTTTTCCTTTAAGACTCAGTGTGCGAACTATGTTGCCGGTCACAATATTTGCCTCTTGCACTTTGGTATCCCAGTCAATAGCTGGTTGCTGAAAAGCATTGCTAAGAGTGTCATACGTGGCATAACCTTTTTTCACTTTTTCGGCGGCGATCCCTGGTACAAAATCATCCAGCTGAACGGGTAAGAGCCTCATTCCATATTGTCTGAGGAATTGTATAAAATCTACATTTGGCATAACAGAATATTTAAGTAGTGAATGAATTAAGTATAAACCGTCTTATATCACCTGATGTGATGAAGTACAATGGTTCTTTGTTTTTTCCCAAAATAATGGTCAGGTTGGCACCTTTTTCGGTCATAGCATTATTCATCTCTGCTATTGTACTCTCCAGGGTTGCAGTTACGTAGATATCGATCAGGCGTTTCTTAAGATTGGGATCTTCTTTAACGAACTGGATCAAATCTTTAACCTTACTTTTTTCTTGAACCACCGGATGGGACTGAGCTGTTGTTTTATCTTCTGGAATGGAAGTGCTATTTTGTGCTGTCGATGAAATATGCACCAGAAAGCGCCAAATTGCTTCTTCATTTAGAACGGTAAGTATGGGCCGGGATGGATCCTTTTGCACCACAGGTATAAACCATCTTTCTGGATGTTCATTTAAAACGGATTGCACTTCCTCAACAGTTGTTTCTTCGGTTACCGTCCATCTTACTGGTTTCATTTCGGTTTCCGTAACTTTAGTCCGGGCAAGAATTTGTTGAGGAGTTTCCTGACGCATAGCCAAAATACCTTGGGTAGCTGTTTGAAGATTCTCTCTCCCAAAAAAGTAGGCTGCTCCTGCGCCAACCCATGCACCAAATACGGTCAATACAATGGCCAGGATGTCTTTAGTGAATTCTTTTGATTGTTTATCCAATTCAAGAACCACATTATTGGGTAAAACTATTTTTGTCAAATCTGGATTTTTAACAGAAAGAAGAATGCCTATTACAATAATAGTCAGTGAACCAAACATTATTAGGAGTAGAAGGAATTCTGCTTTTCTGGAACTAGGCGTTGGTTGTGGTGCAGTGTTCATGATAGTTGATCTTGATTAGAAAACTAGAATTAACTATAAAATTCATGCAGATACACCATGCGTGATATATAACTTTTGTTATAAGTCAATTAGCCCTCCGTAGCAATATGTCCTGATTTTATATTAAATAATTATACTAACATTCACATTCAATTTCTTAACCCACCGTAAGATTATTTTATTAAAAACGGTATATCAAAGTCGCGGTTCTCATTACCTCCATTATGGTCATCCAAACACTCTTACTTAAAATACTTTTTTTTTTCAAAACATACATCCACACCTCCCTCTACAGCAGCCCAAAAACAACTAATAAATTACCTATATCGGTTGCTCGCATTGAGATCAAAAATGATCCGACCATACCAATATTATAACACGACACCGTGAATTAAAATAATATCTAATTAAATCAATTGGAAAATGTGCGCCTATCGATTTTTAACTAGGTTCGTAAAACTATTGTAAATAAAAAATATTACTTATTCCCTTATTCAGTAATAATGAGATCGAAAAT
>JAWXBT010000010.1:0-7639 GCA_034440315.1 bacterium | reverse complement strand
TTTTTATTTGTCTTTTCACTTACTTTTTTCAGTTTAGAATTAAATCTGTTTTGATGCAGATTTAAATACTTTGCAGTATATGAAATTTGTGGAGTAGTTGAGAGTTTGTTTGGCAGTCCTTCAAAAAGAATTCTGCCGCCACCTTCCCCACCTTCCGGTCCCATATCAATAAGCCAGTCACAGGCTTCTATTAGTGTTAGGTTATGTTCTACACATAAAATTGAATGACCTGATTCTATTAAATTTCTAAATAGAGTAACTAGTCTAACTACATCATTTACATGCAAACCAGTCGTTGGCTCATCAAATAAGAGCAAGGATTTCTTTGAGTTATTGCCAGTTATAAAGGAAACAAGTTTTAATCGTTGAGCCTCGCCTCCAGAGAGTTCACTTAATGGATGTCCCAGTCTTAAGTAACCAAGTCCTAATGAGCAAAGTGTTTCAACTGCCCGAGAAATAGCTTTAGAATTTTTAAAAAAGGTTCCTGTCTCTTCGATACTCAGCTCTAAAATGTCAGCAATCGATTTTGATTGAAAAGTAACCTCAAGAACAATTTGCTGGAATCGTTTTCCTAGACAGGTATCACAAGGAATATAAACATCACTGAGAAACTGCATGTCCTCTCTAATAAAACCTGCACCTTTACATGCTGTACATCTACCTGCATCTACGTTGAATGAAAATGAAGATTTACTAAGTCTCCTTGTTTGAGCTTCCTCTGTAGCAGCAAATAGATTTCGAACTTCATCCCAAATTCCAATATAGGTGGCAATATTACCTCGAGGTGTTCTTGAAATTGCTGATTGATCAACCAGAACAACCTCCCCAATTTCTGAAAAACCTTCAATTGAAGATGCTGAAGAAAGTTTTCTATCAGACTTTAATTCTTCATACCCTTTTAAAATAACTTCTTTTAAAATAGTGCTTTTGCCACTTCCCGAAACTCCTGTTAACGCAATCAGTTTTCCAAGTGGTATTTTTAAAGAGATGTCTTTTAGATTTCGTGTATTAGCATTTTTTATTGAAATAAATTTTGAACTTTCTTGCTCGAAGAAATTAACTAATGGGATTTTATCTAAAGCAATCGGCTTCCATTCATTTTTTGGCCCGGAGTATATTACCTCGCCACCTTTATTACCTGCTTGAGGACCAATTTCAATTATATTATCAGCAGAATCAATGAAATCTAAGTCATGCTCAACTACTAAGATACTATTACCTTTATCTTTTAATTGTTGGACAGCTTTAATTAGTCTATGAGTATCTCGCGGATGAAGACCAACAGTTGGTTCATCCAAAACAAATTGAGTTGAGGTTAGGTTGCTACCGATTGCTGCGGCAAGGTTAACCCTCTGCGTTTCACCTCCTGAGAGAGTATTTGATTGTCGATTTAACGTTAGATATGACAATCCAACTTCGTTTAGATAATGTAAACGACTAAGGACTTCTTCAAAAATATTTTCAATTTGTTTCGGCAATTTCTTGGTATGTGTTTGCAGCTCTTCAATCCAAGGCAAAAGATCGGATATTGGCTGAGAATTTATTTCGGTAATATTTAAAGTTTGGATTCTATATGACAAAGCACTTTTATTTAATCTTTTACCGAGACAGCTTGGACAAGGTATTTCTTTTCTAAATCTAGATATAAAGATTCTAACGTGTGTTTTATAAAGTTTTCTTTCTAGTCCTTTAAACCAGGCAAGAACACCTCGATATTCAGAAGTATTATGATTAAAGATCAAATCCTTATGACTTTGATCTAATTTCTTCCAAGGAATATCAATGTTGATTTGATGCTTGTCACAAAAATGAATTAATTTTTTTAATTGTCCAGAAGCAGAATCCCCACTCCAGCAATGCAGCGCACCATTCGAAATTGATTTACTAAGATCCGGAACGCAAAGTTCTGATGTAACGATCAAAATAGATCCAAAACCTCTACATTCTTCACAGGCTCCGTATGGATGATTATAACTGAACAAAGAAGGTCTTTTTGATTTAAGTGATACATCTTCAAAAGTACAATCTGGTATTAAACGAAATTCAAATATTCTGCGATTTGTAGTTTTGATATTTTGTTGACTTGGTGAATTTATAATTCTTAAAAGTGAGCGTCTTGATTTATCAAGATTGGCAGATTGCTCAATCAGTAGACAGCGATTTGTCGCAAGAGAGTAAGCTTTCTCTATGGCCCTACTTAAGGCTAGTTGAGAATGGCTGTTATGTTTAACTCTCTCGATGACGAGATTGATCACTGAAAGTTTTTTAAGAGAAGGTTTGTCTAATGAATCAAGTTCAAAAATTTCACCAGTTTCCGTATTTAGGCATCGAGTAACTCCAAGTACTTTTAATCGTTCTACTTCCGCGATTTTTGGGTTTTTCTTAGTCTTACTCTTTTCTTCTTCGGGCAGTTTAATTGCTGCAATAATTACAAAAACTGAAGAGTCATTATATTTAAGGATATTTTCAAGACGAATAGCCGCTTCTTTTGCGGTTGTCAGATCAATTTTTACATCGCATTTCGGACAAACTGGTTCAGCCAGAAAATTCCAAACAACTTTCAGGAAATCATTAATACCAGAAACTGAGCCAACGGTTGATCGTGAGGATCTAATCTTTGTTTTTTGCTCTATTGCAATTGCCGGTCTGACATTTTGGATTAGATCAGCATCAGGTCTTTTGACCAAATCAAAAAATTGACGTGTATATGAGTTGAACGTCTCAAGATAACGCCTCTGTCCTTCAGCATACACTGTGTCAAAAGCCAAAGAAGATTTTCCAGATCCAGAGAGTCCCGTTACAACTGTAAGGCAGTCGTGTGGAATCTCAAGTGAGATATTTTTGAGATTATTTTCTCTGGCGTTTATGATCTTAAGATTTTTTGACATTCGTGAAGTGTTATATTTTATGAGCCATATAAGAGAAACTCAAGCTCAGAATATCAAAAGCGATGTGATACACAACTAGAGGCAATACACGTTCTCCAATTGCCAGATAGGCCATTCCAAATCCTATTCCCAGACCAACTAATGACAATGCTACAGGAAAACCCCAAACGGGGTAGTGACTTAGACCAAAGAGTAGCGCACTTATTAAAATTGCTAACCTGTCTCTTGTAATTTGTTTTCCTAAAATTGCACACCGTCTAATAGCACTAATCACTAGACCTCGGTAAATAATTTCTTCTGTTAGTCCAGCCCATACCGATACAGAAAATATGAAAAATAAGATTGAAACAATTGGTGGGCCTTCAGCATTGAAAGTATTGACCTGGGCATTTTGGTGAACAGGAACAAAGCTATTAGGATTTATAATTAATAAAACAACTATAGGAATACATCCTAATGCAAAAGCCGTATGCGTCAAAGAGAGTGCTGTCTTCCAATTTGAAACTGCAAGGAAAGGGATTTTATGACGAATTCGAAAAAGAACAGCTAAGCAAGTAGCAACTCCAATGAATACTGTGGTGATATCAACAGTATCTTTGTAAATCACAAGATATTGTGAAAAAACAGGAAGTAAAGCTATAAAAATTGCGATAATTCCACGCAATAGACTTATTGCTGGTCTGACTTCTATTGAAGAAGTAGTGCCAATAGCGATAAGAAGAGTTTTAATTCTATCTTTACCCAAGAATTTTAGAATTACAGGATTCATCACAGAGTATTTATTATGTCAGTAAGAGAGAAAGCTTTAGATTAATGATCCGAAGATGACTATTTAGGAATCTTTTCTCCATTCGGACCTTTTAGAGTCGGTCCTTTATCCATGTCGCCTTCGCCAATAGATTTTGGAGCGATTGTAGAAGTTGAGCTTGGAGTACTTACTAGAATTTTTTTAGCATAATTTCTATTTCCAATTCGCTCTCCTCTTACATTTGCAAATGAGTACAGCTTTAAACTTTCTCCTGAAACTCGGGTGTCTGCATCGATTAGAAAATCCTCTCCATTAATTGCGAATTCAGAATCTATCCCTCTATCAATTTTTCCAACTAATGTGAATTTCGGAGTTCCCAAAAGTACCTTGGCTTTTGAAATCTCAACTTCTTCTCGAAGATTTAAGTTGGCTTCCGTGTTATCTAATTCTGATTCAGCTATCGCACTTGAGATCAGCTGTGGAAATAAAAATAGTAATCCAAATAAAATAATTTTCTTCATAACTTTTAATTCCCCGTTGATTCATGAAAACTTAAAATTGATGGTGCTTGATTATATATGTTTATAGGAATAGTTGTTGGAGGTGGAACCGTTGATGAGGCGGTTACTCCAGCTCCATTTGTTGGTGGAACTGGATAAGCTGGTTGGATAACAATTTTGCCTGCACCGAATAATACGGCTGGACCGCTAGGAGCACCCGTATTTCCTAATGAAGCTACCGTCGGTTCAATACCACCATTGGTTGCATGTAGTCTTATGTCATTTTGAAGCAACAAGCCGTCATAGATATATGGATTAGTTAAAGTCAGATCTATTGATTGTACCTTGGCATCTAAGGCTGGTTGAATAAGTCCACTATTATAGGCAGCTGTAAGGTCTGCATTGTCATAGTCGGAATCTCCATCCATATTTGGAATTCCTCCGTTATAAAACGGATTGTCTTGATTACTATTATAATCTACCAGAACTCCTCCTCCAGTTCTAAAGTTGACAGCTTGCAAGAATCCATATCCACCGAGGTTACACATGCCTTGATTCGGCATAAATGTTGAAAAAAGAATTGCCCCCATTAAGTTAAGTGGCGTGTCAGTAATCATACCAACTGGATTAATAAAATTTGAGCCTGTAACTGTTATTGAAGTTGCTAAATCAATGTAAAAGCCACTTTGAGCAGTTGATATTTTATAAACACCACCAGTTCCTCTAGTAACTCCAAATTGACCAATACTTTGATTTTTTAATGTGGCTTTAGACATTCCTGTAAGAACATAACTATAAGCATCACCACTGACATCAACAGGATCGAAAAGACCGATGATTGATTGGGTAGTCGCACCTGCCCCTGTAATATCAACGCTTGTATCATATCGTCCTGTTCCAAAGTAAACACCAACCGCAGTCTCCATAGTTTGAATACCTGTACTTGCAGCTGGATTATACAATGGGTTTTCAACTAAAACTCCAAGTGGAGATGCTACTATAGGTTGTGTGCTTGTTCCCGAATATATTTGTTGTTTGACCCAAGTGCCAGGCACGCCAGTTGTATGGATACGATACATATTTCCGGATTCAGTACCAACGTAAATACGATCTACATTAAGATCTTGATCAGTTTGTAATGCGGTTAAGCCCGAAGTTCTTGTTCCAGCTGGATCTGCTGCATTTAAACTAACAACAATGCCAGTTGGAGCACTGCTATTTATTGGATAAGCGATAATATTTGTTCCAGCTGTGGCTTTGGCCTCGCCAGTTCCAACTAACATGTACCAACTAAAAAGACTTGGATCTGCGGAACTTGTTGGACCGTTAACTGGAATTACAATTGGCGAAGACCAACTTTGTCCTCCATTTGTATTTGCATTAACTTCGAATAGTAAAGTTGGGCTCGTTCTGTTTGTAATATCTAAAACTGTATAGCTTGTACCTCCTGTGCGTAAACCAAACATGGCTAAAGTTTTCCATGCTCCGTTTACCCAGGCATCTTCAACCACAATATCTGCGTCAACGTAAGATCTTCGATACGAAATATTATACTGTGGTCGCGATAATTTTTCTAAGTGCTTCACAACATTTGCTGGGATATAAGACCAGATCTCTGTGCCGGTTGTGCTATTAAAAGCATGAAGCTGTCCGTCATTAGCTCCGACTAATAGTATGCTTGGTTGTGTTTGTAATCCTGCAACGAACTCGGAATAGCCAGAAAATTTACTATAAGTCCCATTTTTTGGACCAACTTCAACTGGTTTTGAATAAACAATGTCCCCTAATTTTTCAACAAGTCCATCGACATCTTGATCGCGGGTTCTCATGCCAGCTTGATCTATTCCATGAACATAATTTATCAGAGCGATAGATGAGCTATCTAAAGTATAACTCGTTAAAGGTGAGGCTAATAATGAAGTAGAAGTTGCCCCACTATAAAAATCTTCAAAGAGTTCAGGTCGAAGAGTAGCAGCATTGGCTGTAATAAATGCTCTGGTTTGATTTGTATTGCCATCATGATCAGGATCGTAACCAACAATAATAGTTCTAGGACTCAATCCTAGATTTCTAGATTCGAGCATATCTCCCATATCAAATGTGAATTGTAAGCCGCCGCTGGCATACTGAAAGACATCTATGTTACCGCGCCATACATCAGCTCTAAATCTTGGACGATAAACTTTACCCGTTTGACCGAAGGACTCAGCCAAAGCAACACCTGCTCCCGAAACAGGTGTGTTGATAATAATATTAATAATATTTTGAAGTGCAAGTGAAACTTCGGAGGAGGTTGTCGCTGAAAGAGAGGTTCCGGTACCACCATCGTATGCAAAATCATTTAATAAGCTGTAATCAAGACCAAGTCCAACAGCATAGGAAGTAACATTTTGAACGCCTGGAATTGAAGATTTAAAGTCGAAGTTTTTGGCAGTACAAGCAGCATCATCTAAAAACCTTTGGCAAACACTGCTTGAGCAGTTTTGGTTTGTGGCAGCACCATCAGCACTATCACCATCGCAATCACCAATGAATGAACCATTAAAACTATTAGCTGTTTCGCTGGTTGGTAGTCCGTCAGTTAGGAGCACAACGAAATGTCCATCACATTGAGAAGTTACGGGAGATATATATTGGCAATTATTACAATTAGGATCGTTATCAGTTTGTCCATTAAAATATCTTAATGTTTCGATATAGGTATTTGCTAGGGGGGTTCCGCCGTCCGGTCCAATCGTGTCAAGCGTGGAGATCAAAGTAGCTGCGGAGGTTCCAATTGGAGCTCTTATTTTCGGATAATTTCCAGAGATGGAGTTTCCTTCCGGTGTATACCATTCATCTATGAGGTATCCGCTGTTAACGCCAGCACTAAAATTACTACCATTTAAAGTAGCTAAGCCAAAAGATACGTTTGGATTATTATTAATTAGATCTTCCATTACATCTTTGACGATTTGAATTCTTGTTGCTCCAGGAAGTGCCGCGATTTCGGCAGGAGTTGCAGCATAAAATATCCATCTTAAGTATTCGATTCGATAAAGACCGGCTGCTAAAAATACTTGCTTATTATTGAACTTTACCGTTCCACCTGGAGAGCTAAAGGTACGCGTTTGATAACTTATTTGATTTCCACTTGCATCAAATTTGGGCCAGTAAGATGTCCAATCATTATAAATAGTATAGTAAAGATTGCTGTGTGCATTAACATATAGAAATTCGTTGCCCGTAGTATCTGTTACGTTTACACCGCTACTTTGTGCAAGATTTGCCAATGCAAATACTGCAGGACCTTTTATTGCACCATTAGAAAATAAGACTGCATTATTCACTCCATAATAATTTGAAGTATTACAAGTACCAACAGTTGGACAGCAGTATGAAGTATTGCTTGTACATCCAAAGTGTTTAATTGAATTAATTGTAGTAGGTGTGGCTAATGTCCCAGTATTATAAAGGTTTCCGGTTACTTGACCACGAGTACTTGTAAGTACGTTATTATAAAG
>JAWXBT010000009.1:0-9216 GCA_034440315.1 bacterium | reverse complement strand
CTGTTTCGTTACACTCAGCGATAGCTCTCTCAGCTTCTTCATCTGATGACATCTCAACGAAAGCGAATCCTTTCGGTTGACCTGTCTCACGATCAGTAATCAAATTAAGAGATTCCACTGTCCCGCAGCGAGAGAAAATATCTCTCAATGTTTGTTCTGTTGCACTGTATGGCAAATTGCCAACGTAAAGTTTCTTGCCCATGAATCCTTTTCTTTCAAATAAATAATAAAATGACCTCGCAGAGACATGAGCAACATTACTCGCTAGCTCTTCGACGGACGATTTACAGAAGGTATTAAACCTTATTTTATAAGGAAAATCAAAAGACCTATGATTCTAGTTACTTACAGACTCGTTTAGAGGTAAAAATTTATTAATCATCACGATGACTTATGATGAAAATTTTTCTCTGGCAAATCGAACTTTATCTTCAATAGTGTTTAGAAGATTTATATTTTCCTCTACTAATTTCAATCTAGAGATTAATCCTGCTCGATTAGCAATTTGAATATTCAAACCTGGTCGTGCATTTAGTTCTAAAAGCAAAGGTCCTTTATCTTTATCAATTACTAAATCTACACCTACGTAACCAAGGCCGGTTAATTGATAACATCTAGATGCAATCTCTAATAGCTTTTGCCAGTCAGGTACATTCACACCCTCAACTGTATTTCCTGTATCAGGGTGCTCCTCAACAACACTATTTTTCCAGACTGCTTTCAGAGTAGTTCCTGAAGCCATACAGATGCCAACACCGATTGCTCCCTTATGTAGATTTGCTTTTCCATGAGACATACGAGTTGGTAATCGAATCATAGACATTATAGGAACACCTTGAAAAACAATTATTCTAACGTCGGGTACTCCAAGATAACTAATTCTCTCAAATACAGGATCAAACTGAACCCGGTATTCAATTATAATCTTATCGGGTCTGCCCCCCAGACTGTAAACTCCGCTCAATAAACGAGTGAGGTGTTGAGAAATCTCATCTAAAGAAAGAAGCTGCCCATTTACAGTTCTAAATAAATCTTTAACACGACCACTTACAACAAGAATGCCATCTCCCCCACTTCCACAAGCAGGCTTAATCGCAAAGTCTGTTAGCGGGGCTAAGATACTTGCTAAATCTCTAATTTGTCTTTGAATTTCAATAACACCATATAATTTAGGGACCTCTAGACCAGCATTCTCAGCCAAAATTTTAGTTTTGAGTTTGTCATCAACTAAGGGAAATAGTTTTCTTGGATTATATACGGAAATATAATCAGCATTTCTTTTATTAATACCCATAATGCCAAGAGAGGCGAGTTTTTTTACTACTTCAAGCATATGGAGTTATTTAAAAAAGTAAAAATTACTACTTCAATCGACTAAGGCTCTAAACCGTTTAAGCTCTAATAATCTGTATCCAGTGTACCGCCCGAGCATTAAAGTCAAAGCTAGGATGATTAGTAACAATTCAGGGAAAACAAAAATTAGATGTCCCACAATTTGATTTGAGATCACTCCATAAATTAAAGCAGCAACCAAAAGACTATTTAAACCTTGCTTTACTGATTCATAGGATCCTACCTCATCCCACATTATCGACATTCGTTCTATTGTCATAGTTAAAATTACCATCGGAAAAAGTGCCACTGAGAGTCCTCTTTCAATACCAATCATATGAGTCAATACACTGAGCATTGCCATGAATAAGATTACAACAATAAGGATTGAAGCCAAACGAGGCACTAAGAGAAGCTTTAAATGTTCCAGATAAAAGCGCACTGTTAATCCAGTTGCGATCAATACAGTAAAAAAAACTAATCCCCAAAGCAGTTGAGTTTCTCTAAAAGCTAAGGCAATCAAAACAGGCATAAAAGTACCGAATGTTCGCATGCCAACTAAATTTCTAAAAAGAGTAACAAGAAATGCTCCAATTGGAATCATTAAAATAACTTTATAAACACTCTGAGTCTCAATCGGTAAACTAAAAAGAGAAAACTTTACTATGGCAGGACTGGTAATTTGAGCTCCTGAGACAGTTGCAAGAACTGCTGCCTCTTGATGTCTAGCAACAGAAACAACTGTTTTAAGCCTTTCTCCACCAGTTAGTTGCACAATCGGGTCTAAACCTCTCCAACATGGTAGAAAATTTTCAAGTAAACTTACATCTCCAGTTATTACATCAAAGGATTTCCAATTTCTGTTTTCATATACTTCAAGTCGATGAATTATAGGAGCATTTCTACTTTGATCTTCAAGAATTACTCCAAATACAACGCGACTAATAATACCTGCTTCAGAAAGAATCTGAACTGCCACCTGAGCCTGTTTTAAACTTGTTGGATGTTTGCCCAATAACAAAGAAATATTCGTATCACTCCCAGTTTCATTTAATCTTTTAAGTAAAGTTGATAGAAAACTTTCAGTATCAGCGGATTTTGCACGAATATCAGCGACAAGAGATTTGGCAGCTTCCAAATCAGCACCTTCCAATCCTGATAATTTTAGTTCGGGAGGTTTTATTTTTTCATTTGTATCTCCAATATTCCCTCTTCTAACAACTGCTCGATAATACAGACCTTGTTGTCCACTAGCATTTCTTATTGACCAAACGGCTTGTCGATTACCATCTTTATAGGTTGTAGTAAGTCCAAAGCCTCGGGAAATAAAACTTTCGTCCATTATTAAAAATTGTTGAGTACTTTTGGGAATAAACATGGAAAGTTTTAGAGGCTTTCCTTTAGCAGAAAATGATGGATGATACTCAAGTAGCCAAGCGTCAGTTTGAGTATCTGGACTTAGTGGATAATGAAGAATTAGTGCTTTATATAAAAAAAGACCAGCTCCAATAACCAGTAATAAAGTACATAATATTTGTAAATGATACTTTCTCAACTTTTTGGTGCCTCTTTGCAATTTGGTTCGCTTGTATATGTGACTGCTGGATCAACAATTACACTTCCAGCCATAAAACTTCTTCCTACAAGCATTTGATATTCAAACTTACTTCTATCAGCAATGTTCACTTCGTCTTCAATGTATGTTGTTCCAGCACACAACCCTAGGCGAACAACTGGCCTTTTTTGGTTTTTCAACTGTCTTTTAATAACAGCATACCGTTTTATCTCTCGCTCTAATGTAACTTCATGGCCGTATCGATTTGACAAAGTGAATCTGACCCATTTCTTTTTTCCCTTACTAAATTCAACAAGATCACTCGCATTAAGAGATGAATAATCTGAACCAGTATCAAGCTTAGCATTAATAAGAATGCCACCTGGGAAAATCTTAACTTTCTCTACCCAGCCAAGGGTAGTTTTTCCTTGTGCAAATAAAGAGCTTGCCAAAAAGGGGAGAAGAAGAATCACAATTTTTAATGCCCAAGCCATCATTTGAGTTATCCTAATAAAATACAATCTTTTTCATATCTAAAGGTATATTAAAGGCGGCTTTTTTACCAGATTCTGATCTTTTTAGGTTTTTATGACTTTAAATGATTTTTTACTTGCTGATTTGTGCCATCAAGTTAATAAGATTAGTGAGTGAAGTTATAACAAAGATGGAAATGAAAAACAGGGCCACATACAAACGAAAAAAACCTGGAACTTCTCCAGGAAGTCTTGTCTACGTTGGAGAGCAGAAAATACAAAACGTCAAGATGTATCTCTTTGATTTCAACAGAGATTTATTCGAAGAAAAAGATATTGAAAATGTTGAAGAGATTTTCAAATACAAAAAAAATGGAAATATTACTTGGATTAATATTGATGGGGTACATGATACCACAATTATAAAAAAAATTGGAGAATACTTTGATATTCATTCTCTCATTCTCGAAGATATTTTAGATACCTCCCATCGACCAAAAATTGATGACATGGAACATTATATTTATATATCTCTTAAGATGTTGACTGTTGATCCAATCACTCAAAAGATTGGCCAAGAGCAGGTGGGAATTATCTTAGGAGATGATTATATACTTTCATTTCAAGAAAGTGCCGAAGGAGATGTCTTTAATCCCATAAGGGAGAGACTTCGAACTGGCAAAGGTCGAATGAGAAAATTGGGGGCGGACTACTTTGCATATTGTCTCTTAGATGCAGTAATAGATAATTATTTCCTAGTTGTGGAAAGCATTGGAGAAAGAATTGAATCTCTCGATCAAGAAATAATAGTTAATCCTTCCAAGACTACTTTACCTAAAGTTCATAATCTAAAAAACGAGCTTATTAAGTTAAGAAAAGCTGTTTGGCCTCTGCGTGATATTGTCAGTACATTAGAAAGAAGCGAATCTCCTCTATTTAAAGAATCGACTGAAATTTATATCAAAGATCTTTATGATCATTCTGTGCAAATCATTGACACTATCGAAACCTACAGAGATCTTGTCAGTGGACTCTTTGATATTTATCTCTCTAGTGTAAGCAACAAAACTAATGATGTCATGAAAGTCTTAACTATGATGGCCTCGATATTTATTCCTCTTACTTTCATCGTGGGAGTCTATGGGATGAATTTTAAATATTTTCCTGAACTTGAATGGCAATATGGCTATGCAATGGTTTGGGTATTAATGATTGGGGTCGCAGGTTCCTTATGGATCTATTTCAAAAAGAAAGGCTGGACCTAACCTACTGCCCTATACATTTCCTCGGCATCAATCTTGGCAACTGAATGATCTACCATTGGAGCAGGATATCCAAATAAGGAAAGAGTTTGAGATTTTGATAAAATATTTATTTCTTTAGGTGACAGGTTTTTTAATTCCGGTACCCATCTCTTAATATACTCAGAATTGGGATCGAATCGTTCTTGTTGCATCCAAGGATTAAAGATTCTGAAATATGGTTGAGCATCACAGCCTGTGGAGGCGGCCCACTGCCAATTGCCATTATTAACAGCAGGATCATAGTCTATTAACTTTTGTGCAAAATACTTCTCTCCCCAATGCCAATCTAGATGTAGATCTTTAGTTAAAAAGGAAGCCACCACCATTCGCACACGATTATGCATAAACCCAGTTTGATTCAACTCTCTCATTCCTGCATCTACAATCGGAAATCCAGTTTGACCTAGGCACCAAGCACTGAAATGATCTCTGTTATTTTGCCATTTAATCTTGTCATATTTTCTATGAAATGCCCCAGTATATACGTGAGGAAAATGAAATCCAATATGAGTAAAAAAATCTCTCCAATAAAGTTCTTTAATTAAAACATGCTCCTTTCCCAAAGAATCTGCCACGGAATGATAAAACTCTCTTACAGATATGGTTCCAAATTTATTATGTACAGATAATCTAGTTGTACTATCCAACGAAGGAATGTCTCTTTGCGCAGCATAGTCTTTAAAATTAGTAAGGTTTTTAAAAACCCTTAGAGCCTCACTTCTTAAAGATTTCTCTTTTGGATTAAATTTCAAGAAATGATTTAATTTTACTTTCGATTGAAACGAAGAAGAATATTGATCAAATTCAAAATTACCAATCTTATTTGACTTGCAAACAGGAAGCTTACTAGCCGCACGATAAAAAGGAGTATAAATCTGGTATGGAGTTCTATCTGATTTTAAAACAGTACTAGGGGCAGCTAATAATAGGTCGTGACAAACTTGAAGTTCGACTCCGACTTTTTTGCACAGTAATTCGATCTGTTTATCTCTTTCTCTTGAAAATGGTGTGTAATCAAGATTAAAAAATATTGCATCAATTTTTTCTTTTTTAATAACTTCCTCTAGTACTACATGAGGAAATCCTTTCAGAAACAATAATTCACTTTTATTATCTCTTAGCTCTTGATCTAGGTCATGCAATGCTTGCAAAAGAAAATTAAAACCAGTTTCACTAAAGTAATCATGAGTTTGAGTTTGACGAGGATCGAAAATAAAAACCGGTAGCACTGATTCTGCTAAATTAGTCGCATTAAACAAAGCAGTATTGTCTTGAATTCTTAAATCCCGTCTAAAAATAAAAAGAACTTTTTTAAATTTTTTATCCACGTGGAGTCGCAATTACTTCAATATTTCTACCATGCGCACCAAAAAGATTGCCAATAAAATCTACAATGCCTAAGGCAATTTGACTTGTACTTCCCAAGCTTCTTTCTAAGAAAAAAGTAGTTGCTGAAAGCACCTGATATCCTTGAGATTCGAGCAAGTATTTTAAATGAGTTTTTCCGTAGAAATATGGATGATGAATTGAAAAAGTGCTTCTAGGTATTTGCTGCCTAGATAATTTCCTATTTACTAAGTCATCACTCCAACTTCTAAATTGATTAGGAACTTCAATTACTATTAGTCCATCGTAGGCGATTAGTTTTTTAACCTTACTAAGAAACTCTTTGGGATTTGAAATATGCTCAAGTACATGGCTCATATGGACAACATCGTATTGCCTGCCATGTTTTGTTAGTAATTGATCGAGATCCATGTTTATTAAATCAACCCGATATTTTTCTTTTGCTCTTTGACAAGCAAACTTGCTAACTTCCATGCCGGAAGCATCCCAACGAAATTCTTTTGCAAGAGCTACAAAATCACCAGTACCTGCACCTATATCAAACAGAGCGAGACTTTTAGGTCTAATTCTTCGTAATCTAAAAAGACGACTTTGATACCATTTCATTCGAGTAGGAATTACCTCTTCTTCATATTGCTCATCCTTTGGAGGATATTGTTTTAACAATTCTCCTTGGGCTTGCTGCTCCCGATTTGCTCCTAAATATCCAACTTGATATAATTCTTTGTATTCGGCTTCACTTGGTTGAGGATTTAACCATTTAAAATCACATCTTATGCAGCACCTTACCTCTAATGGTGCTGCCAAATTAAGATAAAAAGTTGCAGCCTCATCTCGGAGAAACTCATTGCTTTCACAAATAATACATTTAGAAATTATTTCAGTCATTGGAATTCAAAACCTCTATTAAAATACTTTCTGTTTTTGTAATCATACTTTCAAGAGCAAAATTTTTCACTATATGTTCCCTCACACGCTTTTTTACACTTTGATCTAATGCATAATCTAAAAGTCCAAGAATCCTTTCGGCTAATGATTGATAATCTTTATTTGCTAAGAAAAAACACTTTTCAGCAACAATTTCTTGCATTGCTCCAATACCGCCGGTAATGCAGGGGACTTCACAAGCCATTGCTTCGGCAACTGAGTTGGGGAATCCCTCCCCTTTTACAGGTATAAGAACGTGTAAATCTAAGGCTGAATAGACATCGACTATATCCGTTCGTAAACCAGCCCATATCAAAGTATCCTGCAAGGAAAGATCCTGACTTAGTTTCAAAAGTTTTTTAGCTCTTGATTCATCACCTGTTCCAATACAGACAAATTTTATATCAGATCTTTTTGTTAAGACTTCTCTTGCTGCTCTTACAAAACACTCATGATCTTTAATTGAATCGATGCGCGCAACCATGCCAACAAGTTTTTGAGAAGAAGATGTTTTAAACTCAGCTCTAATCTTATTTCGATTTTCAAGTTTTGGACTAAATTTATCAGTGTCTATTCCATTATGAACAACACAGAAATTTTTCTCATAAAAACCTAAATTCTGATAAACCTCCTTTCCTGCAATTGAATTACTTATAATTCGATCAGGAACTCTTGAAAATAATGAGCTAAGCCTTAAACTAATCCATTCAAGAAAATGCATTTGAGTATAGTCCAGATCTGAACTTCTTACTCCCCAAATTAACTTTGTCTTACCCCAAAAAAAACTTATAAAAGTTGCTACAACATTAGCTCCGGTCAGAAAACTATAGAAAATATCAGGATCTTCTTTTCTCACTTGTTGACACATCCGAAATAAAAAACCTAAGACATCCCAACGACTTTTCTTTTCTAAACAAATAGTTCTGATACCTGAGTTATTTAAAATGGAGATGAACTCGCCTCCAGAATAATAATGCATCACTACGACTTCCCAATTTCGTAACTTGAGGCCTTTGGCCAGCTCAAATATCTGACGCTGTGTTCCACCAACTGACAGCGAGCTTATAAAAAGAAGTATTTTCATTGATGTATTTTGCCAAAAACTGTCGGATTGAAATTCATTAACTTTTTTACTTTGAAAACAAGCAGTACATTAATAACAATAGTAGTTACACAAGTTGCCAAAGCGGCACCAATGGCATCGTAAAGATAAATTAGAGGAATATTGAGTAGAATATTAACAAAAAGACCTTTCAGTAAAATATTGATAACAAGCTTTTGATTTCCACTCATAGTTAAAAGATATCCAGCAGCACCCATCGTTGCATTTACAAATTGAGAAATTGCTAATATTACTAAAATCCAATATCCATTGGAATATTCACTTCCAAATATTTTTAAAATATACTCTCCAGTAAATATAATAAATAATAGAATTGGAAATGCAGAAATAAAAAGCCAACGCGAAACAGTTAAAACAAATTTTTCTAATTCTGAGAAACGAGAAGATGCATAAAGTTCTGAAATCATAGGAGCTGCAATTAAAGCTATTGCTTGTAGTCCAAAAGCTACAAATTGACTTATGCGATTTGAGACTGAGTAAATTCCAACCGATTCGGTGTCCTTTATAATTCCGATCATAATAGTATCAAACTGACTTATTGCCACGTAGATTAGGGAAATCAGCATTAATGAGGTTCCCGTTTTAATCCATTCTTTGGTCTGAAACTGAGACTGAATTTTCTGAAGAGACTCAGGTTGTTTAAAGTTTAGAAAAACAGAAGAGATAATTAGGGCAATAAAGGCAGAAAGTATGTGAAGAATTAATACAACTTCCGCACTAAATATTATGGGATTAGAAAACATCAAAAATATTATAAAAACAATTAGCATGACTTGTTTAACAATCATGTCTGGTAAGCGCGCAAATACAGTAACTTTAAAAGAAGCTAAGGTAGATTGTTTAAAATTACTTAAGGCCCAAATAGGCAGCAACAAGCAACCAAGTGCCATCGCATAACTCAAATTATGAGGAATGATTGAAGGTAAAAAATAGGAAACGGCAAAAACAGTTAGAGCTATTAGTAAGCTGATATAAAGAACTAACTCTCCTCCTCTAACTATCAATCCTTTAAGCAATCCAAATTGAAAAGTGCTCAGATAAGCAGCGGCATGCCTGAAAGCCACTCCTTCCATGCCCCAGGAAGAAACGATAACAAGAACACTCATCCAGGATATAACATAAGAATATGCACCATAACCTTGGGCTCCTAAAACT
>JAWXBT010000008.1:0-3035 GCA_034440315.1 bacterium | reverse complement strand
GGGGCAACCCAGAGTTAGGAAGAATGATGGCTGAGTATAACCAAACCGCTTTGCTCGATCATTTATATAGCTATCAACAGACTTTACAAGATTTGATTATGATGATCGAGCAAGGGCAGTGGCAAGAGATCCAAACTGCGCTCGAAGTTGCTCAACATCTCCGTCCTCTATATGTACGAGAATAGGTGGGTCTGTTTTTTTAGCCTGATCGATCGTTTAGGAGTAGAGTTTAGCCCATCGGGATCGATCGACCTGCGGCAATCTCTTGTTTTGCTTTTCGGGCTGCTGCAACTAAATTATCCTGTGTCCGTTTAAATGAAGCATCCCAACGTTTTTCATCTTCTAAATCAGTAATGTATTCCCGAATATGCTCTACAACTTGCTCTTGTAAATCATTAGGCAGAGGTTCGAGCATCTTTATGATTGTGTCGATCGTTTTAGAAGTCATATTGATAATCTCCTTGAACTGTGACTAGAAACATGCTGATGATAGAAATTCTTCAAGTTCATATAAATCTATAGATTCCACATCTTTTGGATAAATCATTACTGTAAGCTTTCTGGTAACAAACTTTTCCTTAGAAGCAACAATGAACGAGGTAATAATTAATTTTGCCAATGCCATTCTAGGAAGACCTGTACGAGCTAAATCTGCTCCTACAACCGAAATGGAGACATCAATACTATGACCTTTTAACCGAATCTCTTGCCAAAGTTTGCTGAGTGACTGCCATATGTAGTCTGCATTAGACTGAACGGTCATGTCATTATTCATATAGCCATAAGCAGTAAGAAAATAACGTTTATCGTGGGAGCCTAGAGTAATGGTAGTGCCGATAGGATATCGCCAGACTTTACCTGATCTTTTGTTGAGTTCTTCAATACGCAAATGATGATGATCCTGAAGAGCAAACTCAATATCTGTATCAAGGTGTTGGCGATCGCTGCCATAGATCAGCTTAAGAAATTGTCCTTGGACACTAGATGGCTTGATAACCTCTCCCAACTCTGTATCAAATACATCATTGAACCCAATAACTAAATGCCCTTGCCGATCGAAAAGATCGCCTACTTTAATTTCAATCGCCGAATCGGGAGATGATAGAGTTCTACAACTCGATAAATGTGGGAAACGCTGAATGAAAGCTATTGCCATTGCTATGATGGTAAGCCATAAATATCCAACCCATCCAAAATTGAGCTTTTCAGGAAAAAAGAGTGCGCCTGGTTCGATTAGTAACCATAAAAGACCAAAATTACTGACAAATGAACTGCTTAGCCGCTTAAATCCAACTTTTTTAAGCTGACTAAAGTAAAAACCGATTTTCATTGCTTTATATTTAAAAAAGCTAGGCTTGTGGACTGATATGGTTAAACATTTTCTTGATCACTACTACCTTAGATCCCGATAGCTTGTTACCTTGTGCTCACTTTTTGCCATTTGAATCAGTTTACTGATATATGAAGGAGCACTACCGCGACCAAACCCCCAACGTAATCTACTGGCGATGTCATCATATTTTTCTGCAACTGCTTCAAGTTCTTGGCTTCCATTAAAGAGATTTGATATTACTTTACCTAGCCTGTTTTGTTCTAAGACTGCCTCTTGAACTGCTTTGAAAATAAATCTATTCGTCTCTGGCCGCCAAGTGAACGAGCCAAAGTAGGGCTCATAATTTAGTTGAACTGATTTAAGAGAAACCAAAAACTCAAAAAGATCAAACCATTTTGAAAATTCTACTGCTGTTTCATGCGGGTAAAGTTTATCTTTAATGAGAATATCAAGGTGTTGGCTAACAGGCGTGAATTGCCTATCAAATCCAGGTTCTATGATTTTTTGCACATCACCATAAAAAACATATCTTGGATCTACTGCCTCTAGTAACTGAAGTTCTTTATCATACCTTCGTAAATAAACTTGCCGCTCAATCACATTTTTCAAGAAATTGATTTTACTTGAGCGTAATGCTGAAATCCCAATCGAATAAAATGTAAGCAAACCAGGGTATGTTTTGATGTAATTCACCCAATCGTAGCCGTTTTCAAGATTCCTTGTACTTAGTCTCTCAACCCAGTTACCTACAATTTCCAACAAATCAATCGAAGAATCATCACCATACTTAACAATAGATGAAATAGCAAATATGGAAGGAGCCGAGACCGTCTCAATGACCTGAGCAATTGCTGGAACATTCTCAACAGTTGGTTGCTGATTGAAAAGGTATACTAGTTCAGGAGATTTGAGAGTATTTTGAATTTCAGCTATTTCTCTTTCCTTAGCATCTTCGAGATCCTGGATACCAAAACGAGAATCGAGTAGCTGTCTAACAGTAATCTGAGCATCAGCTAGAGTTGTCAACTCAATATTTAAGGTGGTGGAGTGCCGAACTGGTTGAATATCTAATCCAATTGCTTGTTCGGTGACTCTTGCTTCTTGCGCTGCTGCCTTTCTTTCTCTATCTTCTTTAGCAATATCTCTAATAGATGCTGCAATATGGCAGGAAATTTTCTCTTTGAATTCTGAGCTATCCTTAAATGAACTAGTTAGTCCCATCTGATTAAGTTTCAGTTTATACTCTTGAAGTCGTTCATATTGCTCTCGATCAACACTTGATGGCGAAATAGGTGTGTCGGAAAAGTAAACCATGCATCTCTTCCCTTCATTAGCAGCTTTCTCAATTTCTTCTACAGTCCCTGATTCAGCTTCAGGAGTTGGAGTGCCAATACGATTCCGAAAAATACCAATCAACAGATCGCAATCATTTACAAGTTGGCGATTGATAATAGCTTGTCCACGCTCTCTTAGATCTGGTGTAGCATCTGTTTCCCATCCAGTAGGGAGCAAAACTATATTCATATCCTTGGAATATATTGAATTCCAACGATCAATTTCCTCTTTTACTATGTTTCGCTCTTCAGAGACATCGCTTGGGCTAGCGATTAGTACACGATATAACTTAGTGTCGATTGGCATACTGTATGTAATCTTGAATAAAGTTAGTTATGGAGTTTTACTTGCGTACCCAGCCGTTGAT
>JAWXBT010000007.1:0-4545 GCA_034440315.1 bacterium | reverse complement strand
TACTTCCAACTTACTTAACACGGATGATTTTCGGAATATGTTCTCAACTTCAGTAACTTTAATGAGCTTTACGTTCCAGCTTTAGGATCACAGATCGCACTGCAGAAAGCTGTCATGAAATAGGAAATTCTTAATGACTTTCAAATGAAAATACAGGAAGGAGAAGTTTTTGCATTTAAAACTAAAGTTGGCTTCGGTTTCTTTCAGTTTGTATGCAGGGGACATTTAGGAGTAGAGCTGATGCGGGTTCTGGAGCCGATAAAGCAAATAAACTAAATCGCTCAAAAAGAAGTTAATCTAAAAGAAAGATATAGTTTTCACTTTGTAGTTAATGCTGCGGTAAGAAAAAAGTTGATTGAGCGAAGCGGTCAATTCGAAATTCCTTGTTTTTATCATGCTACAACTAAAGCCAGAACTGAGCACAAGATTAGAGGTGAGTTTTAGGGTTGGCATATTGTTGAGCAAAAAACATTGAAAAGAGAGTTGAAGCAAGAAATTAGCGCAGACTATCTTCTACTTTCGTCTCATGTTCATCCTATTGACACACTGTTGATTGAATGACTGGAAGCTACTTGGAGACTTGAAAACTGGAAATAGAATCGCCTGTAACATTTGGTTTGCTATTATGCTGACAGACCAATAAACCCTCATCTTTTTATTTTCCAATAGTTGTGGCTCCAGCTGGAGTTTTTCAATTTGGCTTTTAATCGTTAACTTCAAAATTATATTTTCGATTAGACTGCAGTTCCAGATTTACGTTTTTCAAATGCCCAGCCGAACGCAAAGCCCTAACTATATTCGCCATTAATAATAATGAAATCATCATTACTTTTTCTTCTTATCTTATCGATAATACTTTTTTGCTGTCTACAACCAACGAGTCCGTTATCTTAAGCAAAAGATAGGGCCCAATCAGTTATTGTTGATAGCACTATGAGTGACACTGTAAAACGGCACATTGACTTTATTTCTGATAGATATTTTTCAACTGTCAAGACGCCCATTGAAGCAAGGTTTTTTATAAATGGACTACAGACCGACAGTATTATTCAAAGTGATTTCAGCATGAATTCGTGGTACAGCAACAATAAAGACACAATTAATCTTGTGGCACATGTCAGTAACTTTGAAACCGTAGCCTTGTTAATACGATTTTTGAAGGGAAAACCATCGGTATTTTTATTCAGGGCACCGCATGACATCGGAGGAAGTAGGTATTTTAAGTCAAACTGGCCTGATACTTTTTCTCATCAAATTGAAGTTACACCTATTCGCTATCAACTAAAACTTTCTGAAATTCCAGACACAACGAATAAACAGGTTGTATTCGGACACATTGATTTGGAAAGTGGTGATTACTACGAGAAACGTGATTCAATTGAGCAAAGGCAAAATGTACAAATGAAGTTTTATTTCCGTTCTCAGTACATGGTATTTAAGGATTGACATCTACCTAACACTAAGCTTGCAGCTATGCTGGTTGACGAATAAATCCTGATCTGTAGTTCGCTACTCAGCTGTGGTCTGGGGAGATCCGTTTTCAATTCAACTGTATTTGTTAACTTCAACTTCAGTAATGTCTCATCCTGAAATAGGGCCACTCCAAAAAAGTGTATAAGTCAACCAGAATCAAGCCGATCCATTCTATTTAAGACATAGTATACACCATTGAATGCACCTGTAATTAATTTACTATTATGAAAAAAATAATGATTGCTATCTTTCTTTTCATCATGCTTTCTAATACTTCTTTTATATCACAGTCGCATGAGCTGAAAGAAGGTACCATAATAAATCTTTATGACGCTTTCAGTAAAGACACGACTCTGACAAAAGATTTTGGCTTTTCCTGTATTACAAAATACCAGGGTAAAACAATTCTATTTGATGCAGGGAGTAATGCGGACATATTTAAAGCCAACATAAAAAAATTAGGAATTAATTTAAAAAAAATTGACATCATCATTATTTCCCACGGCCATTTTGACCACTTGAACGGGCTTGACTATTTGCTTAAAATAAACCCGAAAGTAAAAATTTATTTTCCCTATGATATTTTTTGGGGGGCTCCTGTTCCCTTTGATGCAACAGGACAAGAGGATCGTATTAAAGACTCATTGCCTCAGCATATGCAATATTTTGACGGTGGCAGTACCAAATTTATCGTTAACCAATCGGGAAGATTCTGGAATGCGAATATTGAGTTTGTAAAATCTTCAAAAGAAATTTTTCCAGGTCTAAACCTTGTTTCGACCAGTTCTGCATATATGGGTTATTTTTCATGCTATCCGGGAAAAAGTTTTGTAGACGGTCAGTTTGATAAACCAAAAGATAATTGTCAGAATTCAGGCTTACCAGAATTATCCCTTTCACTAAAAACAGAAAAGGGAGAAGTGTTAATCGTCGGTTGCTCGCATACCGGCGTTGAAAATATAATCAGTGATTGCATTAAGCTGACAAATAATAAAATTGAAATGGTATACGGCGGATTTCATATGCTTCCATTTAACAGAATTCAAACATTGGACCTTGTTAATAAAATAAAAGATGATTTAAAAGTACATCGTGTTGCACCCGCCCATTGCACCGGACACCTTGCATTTAAACTTTTACAAGACAGATTTGGTAGTGATTATATTTATGCAGGACTTGGCGAGAAAGTTATATACAAATAATATCGTTTCAGAAAAGGAGAAGAAATGTAAAATTTTGGGTTTGCCAAATTGCCGGCTGACAAGACTATCTTCAACAGCAGTAACTCTACTGTTTTTCATATCCGGACCTGAAGTATAACTATTTAGCTTTTTGTTGTTAACTTCAACTTCATATAAAATCAACAACGGTTCCGGGCTGGCTGTTTCTTTTGTATCTGATCAAAAATTCTATTATACCATTTACCAGTAACGGGTTATGGGTTTATTAAATGAGAATGCTAATGAATATCATGACAGCTCACCGATTAATTATGCAAAAAATCAGAAAGGAAAATGAATGATCATACACAGTTCAGCCTGGATACGATGTATTACCGTGGTCTTGAACTGTTGATAAATAAGTTACTAAAAACAATTAGCATTTGATAAGTTGTCTTACCCGGGGCAGTTGCATGGCATTGATGAAAGAGTACACAACAGCTCCCTGTATTTCCCTAAAGTATTGGAGCCCTTTTGGAAAAATATATTGTAGATTTATTAAGCAATCTTTAATTTTTTACCATGAGTAATTATCCAAGCATATTTAATGATGTGGTTGGCCCGGTAATGCGGGGCCCATCAAGTTCTCACTGTGCTGCCTCATTAAGAATTGGCAGGCTTTGCCGTGATTTGATGGATCGAGAGATCAATCACATATTAATTGAGTTTGATCCGCATGGCTCTTTGGCTACCACACATAAAAGCCAGGGATCGGATATGGGATTATTCGGTGGTTTTTTAGGATGGGAAGCTTTTGATGAAAGACTACAATCCTCAGCAGCTTACATTGATACTGTCGGAATAAAAATTGAGATTGAAATTACACCGTTTACTGCAAGCAGGCATCCCAACACTTATCAGCTTACACTGAGTTCGAAAGATGAATCCAGACGAATGGTGGCTATTTCAACAGGTGGTGGCATGATTGAAGTTATTTCAATTGACGGTGCTACAGTTTCCATAGCCGGGGATTATTATGAAACATTGATCTATTGTAATGCGCCTGAAAAAGTAACCAGATACATTCAGGATGTTTTTGATTATGATTCCATTGAATGGCATTCCGGCGAACATTCCTTTATTGAAATAAAAGCACAGAAATTTTTACCGGATAATTTGTGTGATGAGCTAAAAGCATTTGAGGAAGTACACAGAATAAAAAAACTGGCGCCAGTATTACCCATCATGGCAAGAAAAAATCTGACAGTACCTTTTATAACCTGCGCAGAAATGTTGCAGTTCAATAAAGAAAAAAATCTTTCATTATGGGAACTGGCAATTGCTTACGAAAGTGAAAGAGGTAATATTTCAAATAAGGAAGTGTTTGAAAAGATGCGTGCCATTTTGCACATTATGGAAAATGCCATTCAGCTTGGTTTAAAAGGAACACAGTATGAAGATAGAATTTTAGGAAGCCAGTCTTTACAATTAAAAGAACAATTACAAAAAAAGCGTTTAACCGGGGGAGATGCCAATAATACCATCATCATGTATGTGTCTGCCATGATGGAAGTAAAAAGTTCGATGGGTGTAATTGTAGCCGCACCAACGGCCGGTTCTTGTGGGGCATTGCCCGGTGCTATCATTGGTATGGCAGAATCATTGGGTATTACAGAAGATGAAAAAGTAAAAGGTTTATTAGCAGCCGGATTGATAGGTGTATTTATTGCTGCGCATGCAACATTTGCGGCTGAAGTTGGCGGCTGCATGGCCGAAACCGGAAGTGGTGCAGGTATGGCAGCTGCTGGTATTGTGGTGATGGCAAAAGGTACTTTACAACAATCGTTTGGGGCTGCATCATTGGCCTTTCCAAATTCACTGGGTTTAATTTGTGATCCTATCGGTAACAGGG
>JAWXBT010000006.1:0-4452 GCA_034440315.1 bacterium | reverse complement strand
TTAAGGAGCCACATTTGGAAGACCCCAAGCCCTCTCTTGACTCAACTGACAAAATAAAATCTTGCATCGTACATCCTTAGAAAATTACGGCTAACTCTTTGAAATAAAAAATTAATTTGGCAAAGAATCTTCCCTATTGCCGCATAATTAGTAATTAGCATGTTAAGGGTGTGTAATTAATCATAAATTCATGGATTGGTAAATAGCTACAGTAAATACCTTTAAAATACCTAACAGATTGAATTAATTCAAGTTTAGAGATTGTAGATTAAGCAAAGAGTTTGCTAATTGAATCCTCAGTGTGAATTCTACTAATTGCGTCTGCAATTAGGGGGGCCACAGAGAGCACTTTAAATTTTGGTGATGCGGCAGCAGCAGGACAACGAATTGTATCGCAAATAATTATTTCAGCTAAATCCGATTGACTCAATCTCTCAACTGAATTGCCTGATAAGACAGGATGAACACAAGCTGCCACAACTTTAGTTGCTCCCTTATCAAGTAAGGATCTAGCAGCTTTAATCAATGTTCCACCAGTATCAACAATATCATCAACTAAAATACAAGTTCTACCTTTAACAGTACCAACAACTTTCATTTCAGCAACTTCATTGGCACGGATTCGTCTTTTATCAATGATGGCAATATCAACATTGCCAAGTCTGGTGGCATATTGACGAGCTCTCTCCACTCCACCCATATCTGGAGAAACAATTGTTAATTTTTCCTTGCCATATTTGCTATGTAAATATGGCAGTACAACTGGCAGTGCCATCAAGTTATCAACTGGGATATTAAAAAATCCCATAATCTGACCAGCATGTAAATCCAAGGTAAGAACTCTTCCTGCACCAGCAGCGGTAATAATATCAGCAACTAATTTTGCTGTAATTGGAACTCTGGGTTTTAGTTTTCTATCCTGACGAGCGTACCCGAAATATGGCATTACCGCAGTTATACGCCAAGCTGATGCGCGCTTTAAGGCATCAATTAAAATTAGTAACTCCATTAAATGATCGTTGCCTGGAGTGGAGGTACTTTGGACAACAAAGACATCTCTACCTCTAACATTGTCTCCAATGTCAACAGAAAGTTCTCCATCACTAAAACGGATTACTTCGCATCGACCGAGTTCAATCTGTAATTTCTCACAGATATCAGATGTAAAATTTGGATTTGAGCGGCCAGAGAATATTGTTAACTGTCTGTCCAATTGCTGAATCCTTTAGAGAGAGACAAAAATAATTTGAGGAGAAACCTGTCCCTCAAATTATCAGTATTTAAATACTAGTCAAAAAATGGCTGGCCGGGGAGGGGTCGAACCTCCGAATGCCGGAATCAAAATCCGGTGCCTTACCACTTGGCGACCGGCCAGTATGCCATGAATTAGGTACTTATCTAGTAGAGTTGAAAGCATCCGTCAAAATGATTAATTTTCAAGGCAGAAATCACACTTTTTAAGGCCTGTCTGTGTTCAGCTGAAAAGATACCGGAACTATCGGATAAAACGACAACTGAACTTCCGGATCCGGTCATAAAGTGCTTTATTCCTTGAATTTGAGGTAGTTCACAAAGTATCTTCCCTATTTCAGGGCAAAGTTTAACTGCCGCAGATTCAAGATCGTTCTCAATCAAGCTAAGGATACTCTGACGTATCTCAAAATCACTAGAAAAAGAACTTTCTCTGAAGGCTGCTAGTTCAGTATCCTCGTTAAAAGTAAACTTTGATACCTTAAGTTTTTCTCTGACAAATGCGAAAACATCTACAGTTGATACATGTGTTCCAGAAGTAAGTATCATGCACTGCCATCCATTAATGGCACTTTGGATTTGAGATGAAAGAGGAATCACAACCTCCCCTATTCCGTTAACTATTGCAGCACCCCCTTGATACGAGAACGGAACATCTGCCCCGAGACTGCAAGCAATTTCATTTATTATTTTCTCGGAATTAGAAAATTGATTAAGATCCCTCTTGAAATGCTGTCTTAAGAACTTTAATAAAGATCCTGCATTACTACTACCACCTCCAAGACCTGCGCCACTTGGAATATTTTTGCAAAGTTCAAAATCTATGCCACCTTCTATTGCAAACTTACTAAAAAACAACTTGCCTGCTCTTAATGCTAAATTCTTTTCTGGATTTAACAATACCTCATTGAGTGGCTGCTTTTGATCTTCTATAATAAGTGGGCCAAAAACTAATTTAGAAACTTTGAATTCATTATCATTAGTAATTTTTATTTTGAAATAATCTTTAAGAGAGGCAGTAACATTGAGCATACTTAAAAGATGATAACCATTCTCTCTTAAGCCATTAACTTTTAGGCGTAAATTGACCTTGGCTGGTGAATAAATATCGTATGTAGTAGGTTGCAAATTCATAAACCGAATATCTTTCTACACTATAAATGAGTAATATTAAACCAGACTTAAACCATGTATTAGCAACTGCAAAAAAAGCTGCTCTCTTAGCAGGAGATAAAATAGCTGAGCTGCGACGAACAAATAATTTCTCAGTTTCTTCAAAAGCCAATGCCTATGATCTTGTTACAACAGCAGATCTAGAAGCAGAAAAGATTATTGTTGATTTGATTAAGAAAGCATACTCTGATCACCTTATTCTCTCAGAAGAGTCATATCAGAATCTATCCCCAGATTTAATTAAAGAAAAAAATGTTTGGATCATAGATCCTATTGATGGAACTGTTAATTATGCACATGGCCTTCTAAATGTGTGTGTTTGTATTGGCTTTGCACATAAAGGCGAAGTTTTAGCTGGTGTTGTATATGCTCCTTTTCTTAATGAAACCTTTGAGGCTATTAAAGGCCAGGGTGCCACTTTAAATGCTCAAAAAATTTCTTGTTCCAGTATTCAAGAGCTTAAAAAATCTGTTGTTTCGACCGGATTTCCATATGAAAGAGAGGGTCTCTTCCCTATTCTTTTAGGCAATGTCGAGGCTATTTTAAAAACATGTAATGGAATTAGAAGAGCTGGAGCAGCAGGAATTGATCTGTGTTGGGTTGCCTGTGGGCGATTAGAAGCTCACTTTGAAATCACACTAAAACCCTGGGACGTGGCTGCCGCAAATCTCATAGCCAGAGAAGCAGGTGCAATCACAGGATTTATGAATGGCTTCTTTAATGAAGAAGATATGCCCAAAGATTTAAGATCTACAAACACTCTAGTTGCAGCCCCAGGAATTTATGAAAAATTAAAATCGATTATTAAGGGGATCTAGAACATAGAAATGAAAGTTTTTGAGGGAACTTTCAAACCCAGAACATCAGTTCTTCGGAGTGAGGAACTTCACCTCGAGAGCTGCTTGGCACTGATATCAATGCGTATTGGGACTCGAGTAGACTGGATCCCAAATTTGAGGCATCACCAAAGCAACAAGACCACAAAGTCTGTAGTAGTATTAAATCGATGAACCTGCCTCTAGTGCACTTTTATCGTAAGTCCAAAAAGAACTTTCCTAAAGAAAATCTTTTTTTGGACTTACGATTCCCCCAAGGGATGATAAATAGTTATCCCAATTAAACGTATTAAGGGCCTGTTGCAAAACTACCTCCGTTACGAGAAAAGAGAGATTTGAGCCGAGACGAGGAAATCGAGAGAGAAAGCCGCAAGCATATCCACTGGGATATGTTGAGGATTTTCTCTCGATGACTTACGAAGTCGCAGGCCAAAGATCTCTTTTTGCAGTAGGAGAGAGTTTCGCAACAGGCCCATTGAGTAAAGTGAAGGTTTTCAACAGAAAAAGTATTCGGAAATTACTTATTGAGATAACTATAGAAACAATTTTACTAGACTACCTTCAACTGATACGAAAATTTTTGAAAATTCCTAGAAAGAAATTGAGCTATGCCTCGCCTTCATCAAAATCAGCTGAATCTTCTTCTTCCTGACTTGAGTAGCGACGTTCCACACTTTCCTGTTCAGTTTTGCAATCTATACAAAGCTCAGCAACTGGACGAGCTTCGAGACGTGCTATGGCAATATCCTCACCACAAGACTCACATTGACCGTAAGTTTTCTCTTCAATTTTTCCGAGAGCTTTATCGATTTTCTTTATTAATGTAGCTTCGCGTTTGCCAATCTTATAGTTATTGGCTTGATTCATCTCTATAGTAGCTATATCTGCTGAGTCCCCAGACATACTGTTTTCCATATCAGCACCAGAACTTTGGCTTAAATCTTCGAGATGACGAAGAATCTTGGTTTTTTCATCCACAAGAATTTCTTTAAATCGATCTAGATCTTTTTTCTTCATAGCCTTCTCAGAACTTAAAAATTTATTTGGCCTTTTCTGTAAAATTCGAACTTAAAAAAGTCTATCTTTTTATAGAGGCGGCGCGAGGTTACTAGATTTTACTAATACAGAAAAGCAATATCGCCTTAAAATCCCTCAGATTCTTCTATATTTTTTGGAGATAGAGAATATACAT
>JAWXBT010000005.1:0-8551 GCA_034440315.1 bacterium | reverse complement strand
ATCTACAACAGTCGCCGCCAGTAGTGTTGCGCTAACCTCCGCTCGCCAAGCCTATCCAAATTCAGATATTCATCTTTTAATTGGTGGTATGGTTAAGGCAGGATCTTGGGATCCTTTGATTCAACTTCTTAAGGGAAAAGTCAGTGCTGCAAAACCAGTTGTCTGTTTTGGTGGGGATGGAAAGTTACTTTTTAGTCACTGTAAATCAAATTTAATCCCTGCTGTCTATGAACCTAAGATGAAAGATGCCTTCCTCTCAGCTATGACTCGTGCTACCTCTGGAGATATTGTTTTATTTAGTCCAGGCTGCGCAAGCTTCGATGAATTTTTAAATTTTGAAGATCGAGGTGAAGCCTTAGAAAGAGAGTTCATTAATTATGGTGCAAGGTATTCAGCTAGGAACGTCCTATCAGAGCAACTCCCGAGTAGTCGCTAGGGGACAGACTAATAAGGGGCTAGCATTTCTTTCCGATCAAATCTTATTTTTTACTACATTAATTGTCGTCGCATTCGGTTTAGTGATGATTTATTCAACTACGGCAGTCGTTGCCGAAGAGAAATTTGGAGATGCTTTATTTTTTGTAAAAAGACAAGGACTTGCTGCTGCAATAGGAATTGTTTTTATGATTGGTGCTGCCAATTTAAATCTAAATAAACTCAAACAGTACACACATATTTTATTTCCCATTTCTCTGTTTTTATTACTTTTGATATTTATACCTGGTTTTGGATTAAAAGGTGGTGGTGCTCTACGGTGGATTGGATTCGGACCTCTGCGATTTCAGCCTGTTGAAATCGTAAAAGTTTTAATGATTTTTTTTACTGCTGGTTACGTTAGTAGATACGAAAAACAAATGCCTACTTTTAAGTACGGCATTGCGATGCCATTAGTGATTCTTAGCCTCATAGGATTTCCTCTTTTGCTTCAACCTGATTTTGGAAGTGCTGTAGTCATTTCACTTTTAGTCATGATTGTCATGTTTGCAGCTGGATCTAGTCTTAAATTTATTGCTCTTGGGAGTGTATTTTTAGGTGGATTAGCTTCGGTTTTGGTTTTGATTTCTCCATATAGATTAAAAAGAATCCTTGCTTTTCTAGATCCATTTATCGACTCATCCGGACAAGGATATCAATTAATTCAATCTTTAATTGCAATTGGTAATGGTGGACTTTCCGGAGTTGGAATTGGAGAAAGTCAGCAGAAGTTATTCTTTTTACCTGCAGCACATAATGATTTTATTTTTGCTGTAATTGGCGAAGAGCTTGGTTTCATAGGTTGTGCTACTTTACTACTCCTTTTTTTAGTAATTCTTTGGCGTGGAATAAGAACCGCAGTTAACTTTTCAAATGATTCCTATTATTTTGGGCTTTCTCTAGGATTGACTTTGTTAATAGTGATTCCAGCAATTTTGAATATGGGTGTTGCACTTGGATTACTTCCTACTAAGGGCCTCGTGTTACCATTGGTTAGCTATGGAGGTTCAAGTCTTATTGCCTCATTGGTTGCTATCGGATTATTATTAGCTGTTTGTCGAGTCGCGGGACGACGCAAGATTTAAATCATGACATCTTTGATATCTGCCAAATACAAAATATTAATTGCTGCAAGCGGATCTGGTGGGCATATTTTGCCGGCACTCTTTATTGCTTCTGCTCTGAAAGAACTTACAAATAATAATATTGAAATTGAATTTTTTGGAACTGGTAAATCTCTTGAAGTAAAACTTATTGAAGGTGCTGGTTATAAACTTCATAAAGTTCCAGTAAGTGGCATAAGTGGTCGTGGTCTTCTTGGTTTTGTACAATTTATAATTAATTTTCCAAAAGTAATTTTTGAAACTTTTAAAGTGCTCAAGACTTTCCAACCAAATCTCGTCTTAGGAGTTGGTGGATATAGTTCATTTTATCCAGTAACTGCTGCCAGGTTAAAAAGTCTACCAACTTGGATTCATGAAGCCGAAAGTAAGCCCGGCTTAGCTAATAAAGTTCTTTCAAAATACGCCACTAAAATTTCAACTGCGTTCGATGTTAAGGCTTTTCCATCAAAGAAAATGTTGATTACGGGACATCCTGTGCGTCCAGAGATCTTGGAAGTAAAAGCAAAAGATTCAACGACAATACCCCATAATTTATTCCTTATGGGAGGATCACAAGGTGCTAAAGCACTTGATATTGCCATGGCTCAAATTGCTCCGTTTCTTAAAGAGAGAAATCTATCAATTTTGCACCAAGCCCGAGCAGAAAACATTGATATTGTTTCAAAGTCGTATGAAGCTTCTGGGCTGAATGCCGAAGTAATCTCATTTATTGATGATATGGTTTTAGCTTATAATTGGAGTGATATTATTATCTCTAGATCTGGGGCTGGTTCCGTTGCAGAAGTTTCAGCCATTAATCGTCCGGTGATTTTTGTGCCATTACCAAGTTCTCAAGCAGATCATCAAAAATTTAATGCAAAAGTTTTAGAAAAACAAGGTAAAGCGATAGTTGTTGAAGAGGGAAGTGAATTTGAATCACGCCTTAAAATAGCACTCTCGAAAATCTTAGATCAAAAAAATTACTCTGAAATGCTGCAAAAAAAACAAAGAGACATTCCCTTAAATGCTGCTCATAGTATTGCAAATGGATGTCTCACGTTAATGAAAGAATCAATTAAGCAAGTTTTAAAATGAAGCTACCACTATCCATAGAACTCATTAAACTGCACGAAGAAGCTTGTCAAAAAAAGGCTACTTCCTATATTGATCCAAAAACAGGGTATGCTGTTTTTACCCGAGTATTTCATGAAGCCCGAGGGTATTGTTGTAAGTCCGGATGTCGTCACTGTCCCTACGGCTTTTTTCCAGAGCCGTTCAAAAAGTAACCTCATTTTTATTGTAAATACCATCTTATAAGTCCTTTAAGAATTATAAATTATGATCTATCATGTGAAACCAAATTTACTTTGTTATCTTTTTGTGGAGTCTTTATGAGAAATTTTCTATTTGTTATTTCTGTTTTAATGTTTGTTTCTAATGTCGCTATTGCTGAGGAAGTAAAAGATATTGCCGATCGTGTTATAAAGTTAGATCAAGATAAAAAGTATGGAGAGGCACTTACTGAATTAGGCTGGCTTAGAAAAGAAATTGAAAAGAAATATAGCTTGGGCCTTACCTCGCTTTTGCCTGATACTCTTGAGGGATATACTGGAGAAAAAGCTGAAACAAATAATGCTCTTGGAATGATGAATGTTGAGAGAAAATATAAAGGTCCTGGGGATGCTAAAGTAACAATCTCTGTTTTAGGTGGTGGGCCAGGTGGAGCTGCTCAAGGTTTAGGTGGCGGTTTGGCTGCAATAGGTCAGATGGCTGCTATGTTTGGACAACAGCAAGGTCAAGACGTTTTTCGAATTAAGGGAATGACTGCTTCCTTAAGTACAGATAGCGGAAATCCGGAATTAACTGTATTTCTTACTGGTGGATCTATGCTGAAGCTAGCAGGTGAAGATAGTGATACCTTAAAGAAAATGGCAGAAGCCATCGATGTAGCAAAGATTACAACTTATATGAACGGGGTTAGCTAGGTGTGTCGGAGGCACACCAGATAAAAAATGTTATGACAACACTCAATAGCGTTTATCGTTCACACACATGTGGAGAGATTAGAGAAAGTGATATCGGAAAAGAGGTAATTCTTTCTGGTTGGATTCATAAAAAAAGGGATCACGGGGGGATTCTGTTCGTCGATCTTAGAGATAATTACGGATTAACTCAGATAATTTGTAGAGATAATACACGTGCTGATATAGACAATCTTCGAACAGAATCGGTTATTACTATAAAAGGAAAGGTTGTTGGGCGTGACAAGGAAGCTTGTAACAACAAACTTCCGACTGGAATGATCGAAATTAATACTGATTCGATCTGTGTTCACTCCTGCTGTGATGTTTTGCCTTTTCAAATTGCGGAGGATGATAACGCTCCTGAGAATACACGACTGCAATTTCGCTTTTTGGAATTACGCAAAGAGCGAGTTCACAAAAACATCCTTTTAAGATCCGATGTAGTCTTCTTTATGAGACAGACTATGTATGACCTTGGATTTAAGGAATTCCAGACCCCAATTCTAACAAGTAGTAGTCCCGAAGGCGCACGCGATTATATCGTGCCTTCACGTGTTCATCCCGGAAAGTTTTTTGCTTTACCACAAGCCCCACAGCAGTTTAAACAACTCTTGATGGTTTCTGGTTTTGATAGATATTTTCAGATTGCACCATGTTTTAGGGATGAAGATGCCCGAGCTGATAGATCTCCTGGAGAATTTTATCAGTTAGACTTAGAAATGTCTTTCGTTGAACAAGAAGACGTATTTAAAGTCGCTGAAGAAGTTTTATCAAAAACATTTTCTAAATTTTCGACTTGGCAGGTAACCAATAAACCATTCCCACGACTTAAGTATGATGACGTACTTAATGAATACGGAATTGATAAGCCTGATTTACGAAATCCATTAAAAATTAAAGACGTAACTTCCGTATTTAAAAATACTGAATTTAAAGTCTTTCAAGGTGTTTTAGCTGAGAAGGGCACGGTTCGTTCCTTAAAAATCGATCTTAAGGAAGCACCTTCTAGAAAATTCTTTGATGATAAGATTCAAAATTTCCAAACTCAAAATGGAATTGGACTTGGATATCTTATTTTTGAAAAGGGAAATCATAAAGGCGGCCTTGCAAAAGTTGTTTCAGAAAGTGAAGTTTCTGCCCTTAAGCAAGAATTCAATATTATTGATTCTACAATATGTGTAATTTTCTTTGCGGCAGGAGCTAAGAAGAAAGCTCTCTCGGCACTTGGACAGTTACGCATTGAGTTAGGCCGAGAATTCGATCTTATTGAAAAGGATACATATAAATTCTGCTTCATTACTGACTTTCCAATGTATGAATTAAATGAGGATACAAATAAAATTGAATTCTCACATAATCCCTTTTCCATGCCTCAAGGTGGACTCGAAGCTCTTAATACAAAAGATCCCTTAACAATTGCAGCCAATCAGTACGATGTGGTTTGTAACGGTTATGAATTAAGTAGTGGTGCCATTAGAAATCATTCACCTGAAATTATGTACCGAGCTTTTGAAATCGCCGGATACTCTAAAGAGGATGTAGATGCCAAATTCGGCGGCATGATCAGAGCCTTTAAATTCGGTGCACCTCCCCATGGTGGCATGGCACCCGGAATCGATCGCATCGTGATGTTACTTGCAAATGAAAGTGCCATACGGGATGTGATTGCATTTCCGATGTCGCAAACCGTTGAAGATCTACTAATGGGTGCTCCTGGAACTGTTAGCGATAAACAGCTTAAAGAGTGCCATATTAAAATCGAGATGCCTAAAGGCACTTAGTTAATTTTAACCGTAATAACGGTAATCATGATAAGAAATCAAAAAAATCTCTTCATGTTCTCAATCATTTTATTAGGATCAGGGTGTTACTATGGCCCGGGTGTTGATCACGCTTCTACTGAAGCCCTTAGACGCTCAGCTCGAGATCTAAATCCTTATCCTGTGATTATGGAGCGTTCGAATGCCTTAGGTCAAGATTATGTCTCGGGAGCTTTGGATCAAACTTTAACTCCATTAATAATGGGCGATGAAAAAGATCCAGAGATTTCCAAAGAAAATAATTATCAAGAAAACATGCGTCGACAGCAAGAAGCCATGGATGAGATGGATCGGCAATTAGATGAGATTAATAAAAAAGATTCTAAAAAGTAAGTAAACCAATTAACCTCTAAATTCTCATACACTTTCGGAGCGCTTCAGACAACTTCATGAAAGATCGCTAGGCAATTTAATCTTAAGTAATGACTTTTGATATTATGTTCAACATCCATTCTCTTGAGCACTCATCGTTTTAAATACAGCAAAGCTAAATCAGATATTTCCACTTTACTGATGAGATGCGAGACTCAGAAAATAATCGAATTAGCTTAGACTATCTAAATCTTTCTTAGGTACCTTTTATCAATCTTTTATGCCAACTCTTTGTGCCTATTGAGCTTTTATCTCAACTATAGTACGGATATCACTCTGAAAGTCTGCTTTGTTTTATCCCAAATCTCAATTGCCGGGGTGGTGGAATTGGTAGACACACAGGACTTAAAATCCTGGGCGGCGAAAGCTGCGTGCCGGTTCAATTCCGGCCCTCGGCACCACTTGTTATAAAATTTATATTATAGTGTTTTTCAAAAGTCTTTGCCGAATCACAAGATATGGCAATGGAGACTAAGTTAAATCTTGTTTCTTTTTAACCCTTCGGGTTAGCTATGATTTTTGAAAATAAAAAACACTATTAATTATCTCTCCGGGGGATAGTAACTTTTTTAAAGCCTTTTCTTTTCGGCAAAGACTTTTTTAAAAGTTACTATAAAATATTCAATAAAACTCAGTTTTGCAGGCTTACCCGAAAAAGATCTTTACGAGAAAGCCAAAACAATAAAATCTTAAGCAGGAAAAGAAACTTTTAAAATTGAATTTCTAAAGACTTCCTCTACAAAATCCCACCCTCTTTAAAACTAAAAAAACCACGTTTACTAAAAATCAAATGATCTAAAAGCTTAATCCCCAAAATTTCTGCCGCCTTTTTTAACCGATCAGTTAAGGCAATATCTTCTGGGCTTGGCTCAAGATTTCCCGAAGGATGATTATGCGCAATCACCACCGAGCAAGCCCTATCAGTAATCGGATCACTTAAGACCTCTCTTGGATGCACCTGACAGAAATTTACCAAACCAACTGTTACAATCCTGGTTCTAATAACCTCATGCGCTCCGTTAAGTGAGGTACATGTAAAGTATTCCTGTTTTCTATCAGCTAAATATTGCACAAGCGGCATTATATCTTTGGGCTCTTTTATCTTTGTTCCTTCAGGCCGGATGCGACGGCGCGAGAATTCCAAAGAAGCAGCCAATAGCGAAGCCTTAGCTGGACCAATGCCTTTAATCTTGGAAAGATCGGCATAACAAATCCCATCATTTTGTTGTTCAATTATTTTTAAAACATCTTGGGCAAGTTTGTGAACACCATGGCCTTTGGAGCCACTACCGATAATAACCGAGAGAAGCTCCGTATCAGTTAAGACTTCTACTCCAAACACTATTAACCTTTCCCTAGGCCTCTCATTAAGCGGCATAATCTTTATATTTTCCATATATAGATTATCGTGAATTTTATAGGAAAGTTGCGTTAAGAGGTGACTGAAGTTATTTAATTGACTTTTTTTCTACAGCAAACACATTCCCTTCTCGCAAAGTGATCTCTGTCATAATAATTCCTAAATCTTTACTGTATTGGGGGATTAATCTTTCCTGGTGTCCACTAATGAGAGTAACGGCAACACCCGCAGCTCCAGCTCGACCTGTGCGTCCTACGCGGTGCAAATAAGCATCGCTGAGGCTTGGAACATCAAAATTAAAAACGTGTGTGACTTCTTTTATATCAAGACCTCGGGCTGCTAAATCTGAGGCAATTAAAACGTCGACTTTACCACTTCTAATTTGATCCATGGCTTTTTTACGATCTTCTTTCTCTTGTGCTGAATGAATATCGATAACTTTCATTTTATGGTGAGCTAATTTAAGAGCTAGGATTTCTGCCGAATCGTTTTTGTGCACAAAAATCATTGACCGAGTTGGAGTCATCGCATGGATCAGTTTTCGAATCATTTCAGTCTTCTCTCGCTCTTGGCAGATAAGATAAAAGTGCTCAATGCTAGAATTAACTGAAGCTTTACCAGTTTTAATTCTTTTCATATCAGGACAAATAGTGGCAATTGCTTTAGTACACTCGGAACTTTCCGTTGCTGAAACCAAAATAAGGCTTCGATCTTTCGGAGTTGAATTAATTATTGTTTGTAAACTAGATAGGTTTTCTGATGTAATTAAGCGATCGGCTTCATCAATAACGATAGAGTGGACAATGTGAGATTTAAGTTTGCGATCTTCTATAAGTTCACGAATGCGACCAGGTGAGCCAATTATAATATGAGGTTTTTTTTTAAGCTTCTCGAGTTGGCGCTCTCGTGAGGTGCCACCAATTAATAAAAGTATTCGAATTGGTAGTTGAGATAACAGTGAAAGTTCGAGGCATTGTCGTTGGATCTGTATCGCTAATTCATGTGTTGGGACTACGACAATAACTTGAGCATTGCCAACAGTAGGATCAATCCGGCAGTAAAGTGGTAATAAGTAGGCTAGAGTCTTTCCTGTACCTGTCTCGGCTTGAAGATAGGTATTATTTCTTTTTAGAAGTGCTGGAATTGCTGATATCTGAATAGCAGTAGGTGAAGTAATTGAAAGCTTAGCTAGTGCTGAGACGATCTCAGGTTTTAAGCCCAAATCAGAGAATGTTTCATTCATAAATCTTTAATTATAGTAACTTTCAAAAGTCTTTGCCGAAAAGCAAAGGCTTTTGAAAGTTACTATCCCCTGGAGGGATAATAAATAGTGTTTTTCATTTTCAAAAATCATAGTTAACCCGAAGGGTTAACAAGAAACAAGATTTAACCTAGTCT
>JAWXBT010000004.1:0-3884 GCA_034440315.1 bacterium | reverse complement strand
GAATTAGGAAGCAAAGGTCAACCACATGAACAACAACAAGATCAACCACATGAACAACAACAAGAATCTCTCAAAAAAGAAGAAAAAGTAATTGAAGAACTTTCAGTACTGCAAGATAAATCTACAAGTCAAAAAGATGAAAAGTTAATGAATGAATTTAGAAATGAACAAATGAATAACAGTGAAAAGATGAAAAGAAAGGAGGATTATTATCGAAATTGAAATCAAAATTGACATCAAAGAAGAAATCATTAAACCAAAAGGAAAACTGGAAAATCTCATCAGATCAATGAAGTTGAAAAAAAAAAGAAAAAAGACCTTTTTTGGAAAGTGTTGGGACTTTTCCCGCCAAAATTCGATCCTCTCTGGATTTGATGAGAGAGTCGATTTTATTGTTTCAAATCTTCAAATAAGTCATTAATCTACTATTCCTTCATTTATAAATCATTATTTTCATATTTTATTTTATTTTTATCTCGCATCTTCAAAATATCTTCTTATTTCAAGAATATCTAAAATGCCAAAAAGAAAAGGAAAGATTTCAATCAAAGCAACTTTTGTATGTCCTATAAAATCATGTGCTGTAAATAAGGGGAAGGGCAACAGTTGGACAACCATTCGGAGCCTCAAAAATCATTTAGCAACTCACAAAGACGAAGATCTTAAATCTATCGAAAAATGGATGACAGAAAATAAATTAAAGAGATGTGGAGATTGTGATAAAATCGTAACACATAGTGCAGGAGATTGTACAACTTGTAAAAAGAAACGGAAAAAATCTAATAGCAGCAAACATGAAATAGTGTCTGAGGAAGAAAATGAAGAAAACGAAGTGAATTCAGAAAACGAAGTGAATTCAGAAAACGATTCTGAAGACATCCACTCAAATTCCTCTGGTGAAGATTCTTTACTTAGAAATATAGATATAATAGATCACTCTTTACCACCCATACACGAAATTTGTGAACTACGAGTCCCAATCATAAAGATTATCCCAAGAGATTATAGAAAAGTATGGGCACAAACATTAGAGCAGTGCTTAATAGATATATCTATCAAAAAGGATGAAAGTTGTTGGTTGAAGTTATTGATCTTACCGAAATGTGTACTCGTAGCTCCAAAGAATAGTAAGAAGATAAAACCTTGGTTGAAATCCCGATTTGAACTTTGGAAGAAAGGTGAATACCTTGAATTATGGAACGATGCTAAAGAACGATTAATAGAATCAAACGTTTCATCACCTTCTCATCGTGCTGTCCTTGCTTGCTCAGTTGGAAATATTAGTAAAGCCGCTCAATGTCTCTCCGATCAAAAAATAGCTCCTGACAATGAAGAAACTATCAGAAAATTAAAAGAAAAACATCCATCCAAAGAAGAACCTGCTCAAATCGATGATTTACCAGATCCTTACAAAGTTAACTCAAGTAATGTGAAGAACGCTCTCAAATCTTTTGATAAAGGAACGTCATCTGGTCCATTCGGATTATCAGTTGATCACATCAATCAAGCTATTGAAATTGTTACACAACATGGCGTCTTAGAAACATTGACATCAATTATAAATCTAATGTTAGCAGGTAATATTCCCTCAACTATAAGACCATATCTTTGTGGAGCGAATCTCACAGCATTAGATAAAGACGGAAACGACGTAAGACCAATAGCAGTTGGAACTACACTTAGAAGAATAGCTAGCAAATGTGTATCAAGTCTCTGGAAAGACTCACTTAATACCTATTTAGGACCAAATCAATTCGGAAATAGAACTAGAGGCACTGAGACAGTTATCCACACCGTTAGAGAATACATGAGTCTCCAAGACACTGAATTTGGAATTCTTAAAATAGATATTAAGAATGCATTTAATTCTATATCAAGAGAATTTATACTACAAGAAGTATACGAGCACTTTCCTCAAGCTTTCAGATGGGTTAATTGCTGCTATGGTTTCCACTCTAAATTATTCTACAAAGACACAATAATAACCTCAGAAAATGGTACACAACAAGGAGATCCCATAGCAGGAAACTTGTTTTGTATTGGAATAAAACATGTAATAGAAGATATCGACGAAACCGAAGGAATCGATTTAAATCTCTGGTATTGTGATGATGCTACAATTATAGGACCTATTACAGCACTATCAAATGCTTTCAAGAATATAAATAAAAACTTGAATGGTATCGATTTATTCACGAATCTTATGAAAACGGAATTATTCACTACGAGTAAGGTACAGAAAAAGCTCTTCCCAGTAGAAATTAAAATAACTAAATCCATGGAATTCAGCATTCTGGGGAGCCCAATTGGCTCGGATGATTATTGTGATAAATTCGTAAATGGAATTATACATAAAACTGAAAAATTATTTAAAGGAATAGAAGCCTTGGAGGAAAAACAAATAGCATACAACATTTTACGCTATTGCTCGAGTTTCTGCAAAATTATCCATTGCATCAGAACGATCCCTCCAGACTCAATTGTAAATGCATTAACAAAATTTGAAACAAGGATAAGGAAATCAATGGAATGTGTCATCGATGGGTCTCTTAACCATTCGAATTGGATTCAAACATCATTAAGTACTAGAAATGGAGGGTTTGGACTTCGCAGCCCCAAAACTCACTCAGCAGGAGCCTATTCCTCCTCTGTTTCTCAGTGCTATGACGATGTAGAGAGTTTATTGAAAGAATTGTTCCTACCAACATTCCCAGCTCTTAAGTTAGCTATATCAGAATGTAATAAACTATCAGGAATCCGAATCGACTACAGTAGTTGTCCATCACAAAGACAAATTTCCTCAATTATTGACGAGAAGACTTTGAAAGATCTGATCGAAAATTCTTCAGATAGAGATAAAGCTCGGCTTTTATCCTGTAGCTCAAAACATGCTAACCAGTGGCTAAATGTAATCCCAAATCGCAATCTAGGGCTCTATTTAAGTCCTCAGGAATTCTCCGTACTCAGCAAATTTGCACTTGGAATTGGCAATCATTTCGACAACACAACTTTGTGCCCTTCATGTAAGAAACAACCACTGAACGATGTTCATGCCACAACTTGCATGTGCTCAGGAGACAGAATCTCTAGACACAACGCTTTGCGAGATACATTCTATTACATAGTAAAATCAGCACTCTTAAATCCCACTAGAGAATTCCAGATCGGTAATTCCAAAGAAAGACCTGGAGACGTACATGTAGATAATTGGGAAAATGGAAGAAGTGCTGAATTTGACTTCGCAGTCGTGTCACCAACATTGCAACGCAACTTAGTAGAATCATCCATAGAAGCAGGAATCACAGCATCCAAGTATGAAGATTTTAAGAGAAGAAGATACGAAGCTAAGTGCAACGAAGCATCATCAGATTTTATTCCAATGATTGTAGAAACACACGGAGCTTGGGGTCCAACAGCAATACCAATCATCTCGAAAATTGCAGACCTAATCGCCTCAAGAAAGCTCATTTCTCGCAATATCGTCCGTCAACAAACTTTCCAGAAATTGTCTATCACATTACAGAGGAAGAACGCAAGGTGCATCCTCTCTCGCTGCAGCCCGCAGCTATTTGACTAAACTCAAATGTTTGTTCTTAAATGTTCATTTTACTTTATTTTGTTAAATGTCATTACAATTTTCGTAAATAAATTTCACTTCAAAACAAAAAAAAAGAAATGAATATTTACGAAGGAGAACATTGAGCACCACTTTGAAGAGTACATGATGTACTACACCAAGGATCACTAGCACAAGAACTTCCACAATCACATTGTTCGCCACTTTCAACAAATCCATTACCACAGCGTTCTAAAGGACGGTCTAGAAAGCAAGAGACCGAATTGATATGAGCATTCATTGTTGAAATACTTGTACTAGAAAAGGG
>JAWXBT010000003.1:0-3288 GCA_034440315.1 bacterium | reverse complement strand
GTTGTTAATTTCATCAATTAAAACAGATGTAGAAACTGTTGCTGGACAAATAGTATTATTGGATGCCAACTTTCAAATTGCTCAGAAAACAAACTCGTTAGCTAAAGCTATTAATGCTTTGACAAAAGCAAATAGCGATAACATTAAGGCTAGAAAGAAAGTTGCAGCAAAGATAGTACAGAGTATTTTGGCCGCGATTGCTTAGTTAAAAGCTTTAATTTATCAAAAGGCTCTTTCCCTCTCGGGTAAGGGCCTTTTTTATTATAAGTAGCTAATCGGATGACTATTTTTTATCTCCTTTTTTTCTAATAAAATAACAGAAGCACTCAGATTTATTAGAGCATCTATTAAGAATAGAGCTCTATCTTATCTCTCTGAGGGTTTTTATGAAGAATGTTTTAATTACCGGTGCCAATGGGTTTTTAGGTAAACACCTTGTTAAGGAACTTACCAAGAATTGTAAATCTTTAGAAAATCTATTTACATTTCGATCTTCAGAGTACGATCTACGTGAAGTAAATGCAGTAAGACAACTTTTAAACGATAAACCCTGCGATACGATAATACACTTAGCCGCTAAAGTCGGCGGCATTGGAGCTAATAAGGCAGCTCCTGGAACTTTCTTTTATGAAAATTTGATGATGGGTGCACTCTTAGTAGAAGAGGCTAGAAAAAAAGGTGTCAATAAGTTCGTTAATGTTGGAACAATCTGCTCATATCCAAAGTTTACTCCAGTTCCATTTAAAGAATCGGATCTATGGAATGGCTATCCCGAAGAAACAAATGCTCCATACGGATTAGCAAAAAAGATGATTATTGTTCAATTACAGTCGTATTTACAGGAATTCGGATTTAAAGGAATTAACCTTATGATGGTTAATCTTTACGGTCCAGGTGATAATTTCGACCTTGAAAAATCACATGTAATTCCAGCGATGTTACGAAAATTTCATAATGCAAAAATGAAAGGTGATAGTAAGGTTACTCTTTGGGGTGATGGTTCAGCGAGTCGGGAATTTTTATTTGTAGATGATGCTGCTCAGGCAGTCCGTTTAGCCTCAGAGAAATATGAATCTGCGGATCCTATGAATATTGGTACTGGCAGAGAGATCACGATGAAAGAACTTGCTACGACTATAAAAAAAGTGACGGCTTACCAAGGAGAGATCGTTTGGGATACCTCAAAGCCAAATGGACAACCTCGCCGTTGTTTGGATGTTAGCAAAGCAAAGTCAGAAATAGGATTTTCGGCAAATATACTTTTATCTATGGGTCTTGAAATTACATATAAATGGTTTCTAGAAAACATGTCTGTTATTGAGACAGCTGAAAAGACAAATAAAACAGAAGCTACCTTAGTGGCCTAACTATCTAAGATTACATATAAAATGAGATCCATATTGATACTTTAGGCAAAGTATCGCCTGCATATAAGGACTCCATAACACTTGATAGAGGAATTATTCAAATTCCCTTGAGTTTTAGCGAGGTTTGCTAGGTTAAGTTTATGCTGCCACTAAGAAGAATTATTCCATCACCAACACCCAAATTTGTGCAAAAAGATGCGGCCAATCCTGCTTACGCAAATCTTGATGAAAAGAAAGAAGTTTCTAATTCTAAATCACAATCTATTATTTCAGCTCAAAGCCAAACTTCTGGATTTAAGGTAGGGGATCCTCATGAATTAAAAGAAAAGCTTAGTACAGTTGGATATCAATGCTTAGATTTTGTGGCTTATCAAATTGCCCTTATTCTTAACACTCCATCCGATAAAGCCAGAGCCCTACTTTTAGAAGGGCCTTCAGGTTGTGGTAAAAGTTTTATGGCAAAATGCCTAGCTAAAATTACCGGTGCGGAGTTTATGTGCCTTAGTTGTTACTCGGGCATGCCAACACAGAATTTAATTGAGACTCCTTCAACACTGGCCATGGTGAACGCCATGGTTGGTAAGTCAGCAGAGGACCCAGCTAGTTTGATGAACCTGGGGATACTCAGCAGAGCTTTCGTAGCTTCTCAAAAAAGACCTGTAATACTCCTTGTTGATGAACTTGATAAACCTGATGGTGCAATCGATACTTTCTTCTTAGGACCAATTCAAGATGCAAAAATCTGGCTTGAATCTAGACCTGCAATTGAAGCCGATGTTGATAATTTATTAATCATTTTTACCAAGAACTTTAATCGAGTACTAGATGAAGCTCTGTTAAGACGCGTGCATCCGATTACAATGACGTATTTAGATTCTGCGTTAGAGAAAAATATTCTGTCTCCTCACTGTAACGCTCAACTTGTTTCGAACCTAGTCGATCTTGCTGATAGAATGAGAAATAGTGATGGATCTTATAAATTTCAGCGTCCGCCTGCACCCGAAGAGCTTCTTTCGGCAGGACATTACACACAAAAATTAATCGAGTGGGGATCAACTGATTTTGGATTCATAGGCAAGAATCTTTGGAATATATTGGCAAAATCTGAACATGATAGAGCAGTACTTGAGCACATGTTAAGATTTCATCCCGATTTTATGGATCCTCTAATTAATGATTCCCGTTATTGCTCTATTGATCTTATTTATGCTCGCTTTGGACGTATGATTCTTAATAAGTTAATCGCTGATCCAGATGAAGACAAGCGAGACAAAGCCAAACTTAGTGATGATTATCAGTATTAGCCGTTTTGAAGTAGTTTTCGTAGATCTTAAGATAAAACATCCCCAAATCAATAGTAATTTTGGCCAATTGCTATAATTTTCAACAATTTACGATTTTATAATAATTGACCAAATAGTTAGCCACCTTTTAAACAGTCAATCGAAGTTACTGTCGAACAATCCTGTGAGGCAAATTCCTTAAGATTTTGCCTTTACATGGATGTTAATCATCGAAAAGGAGTATCAAACGATGAAAACTAAGAAGATTACCGACGTTTCCGCCTTTTTAGCCACAGAGATGCGGTTATTAAATCTGGCATTAAATCAAAAAGAAACCCCAATATCCAATCAAAGAGAGTGTGTTGAGGAGGAAAATAAAGAAGCCTCAGAAACAGACCATGATATTGCTGAAATTATTATCAGCTAAAAATTTATGGAAGGGGAGTAATCACTGCCCTTCCATATTTTAAGTCCGAAACAAAGTCCCTTTCTTCATAAAAAATTAATCTAAGGAAACTTTTCAGATTGTGTTGTAGTCTAAATTCATTATTTTTTTATATAGTGTTTTTCAAAAGTCTTTGCCAAATCACAAGATATGGCAATGGAGACTAAGTTAAATCTTGTTTCTTGTTAACCCT
>JAWXBT010000002.1:0-12737 GCA_034440315.1 bacterium | reverse complement strand
TGATTTTTGAAAATGAAAAACACTATTTATTATCCCTCCGGGGGATAGTAACTTTCTAAAGCCTTTGCTTTTCGGCAAAGACTTTTGAAAGTTACTATATACTCGAAAATCGACACGCTCACCGTTAAACGACTGATAAATTAGGAAATAAATGGTTTCTTACCAGAAATTTGGCCAATTTTACGATGCGATTATGGGGGATCGCATAAACTCTGCAAAGTTGGTTCGAAGTCTATTAAGAAAGTACTGTCCGAGATGCAAAAGCCTTCTTGAACTGGCTTGTGGTACAGGTTCAGTTCTTCTGCCTCTTTCAAAATACTATACTGTGTACGGGTTAGATCTTTCACCAAAAATGCTTACTAAGGCTAAACAAAAGCTTCCTGGTATAAAGCTTTATCGGCAGGATATGTCCTCATTTTCCATTAATAAAAAATTCGACGCGATCATCTGCGTCTTTGATTCACTGAATCATTTAAAAAAGTGGACGGATTGGAAAAGAACTTTCAACAAAGTCCATAAACATTTGAATGAAGGTGGAGTATTTTTATTTGATGTAAATATGGAAGCAAAGTTTAGAGACCTTGCTGCCCAACCACCTTGGGTTCATGAATTCGAAGATAATTTGCTGATCATGAATGTATCCTGTGATCGTAAGGGCCTTTCAACTTGGAACATAAAGGTATTCGAACATCAAAAGGCTGGACTGTTTAAGCTCCATGAGGAAAACATTTATGAGCAGGCTTTTCCTTATACGAAAATTGAGAAGGAGTTGAGGCAGAAGTTTAAAAAAGTTAATGCGCTCGATGTATCGACGGATAAAGTATCGCCGCAATCAAAGAATCTTCATTTTATCTGTGTAAAGTAGTAACATGCGCCGTGTAACAATAAAGCCGAATGGGACCGCAAATTGCTGCCGCAATTTTCTGTCCTTCGCTTAAATCGTTACTCTGCAACCTGAACAATTGTTAGATTAACTAGGCCGCAACTTTCTCGATCTCATCGAATTCGGAATCATCGAAGCTATCTAACTCATACTGCTTTTGCAGATTATACCAAAATTCGATGCTCATACCGAAAGCTCTAGCTAGGCGCGCAGCCATTTCTACAGAGATTCCTCTTCTTCCACGACAAATGTCGTTGATTTTAGACTGTGGTACTCCAATATGGGTTGCGAGCCCAGATTGAGTTAGTCCGGCGCCATCAATTGCATCCTGAAGAATTTCACCCGGATGTACAGGAGCAAAAGTGAGTTCTGTTTTTTTTGTTTTAGCCATTTTTTATCCTCTAATGATAATCCACAATTGATACATCATAAGCATCGCCATCTTTCCATCGAAAACAGATCCTATATTGAATGTTAATGCGAATACTGTATTCGTCCTTTCTATGGCCTTTCAGTTTCTCAAACTTTAGCCCAGGAAAATTTGCCACGTCTTCAAGGTTCTTAGCTGCGCGAATAATCTGAATCTTTTTAATGGCATTACGGTGTAGCTCTTTTGGGAGATGTTTACGAGTTCTTTTATTTTCAACTCCGCACGCGAGATCCTTCGTGTCGCGATCCGTAAAATTCCTGATCCCCATGCTATTACGCTATACCATATAGTGAGATATGTCAAGAAGCAGTATAACCATTCCTTCAAGTTCATGGCGAAATTGGCATTTTCAGCTTGTTATGATTTAGTTGTGGCCTGGGTTGTTGTTCGCGCCACAGCTTAGGGTAATCGTTAGCCCACATACCAGACTATGTAGATCCTAGTAAGAAAACTTATTCCAAATGATCTCGATGATTATCATCGCATCAGACTTAACTCTCTAAAGACAAATCCTGAGACATTCGTCAGCACACATGACGTGGAGAAAAACAAACCGAAATTTTTCTACGAAGCTCAGCTGAATGATGCTAACGAGCATATCATGGGCCTGTTGCAAAACTCTCTCCTACTGCGAAAAGCGATCTTTGACCTGCGACATCGTCAGTCTTCGAGAGAAAAGCCTCAACATATCCAGAGGAATCCAGAGGATATGCTTGCGGTTTTTCTCTCACGACTTCCTTGTCTCGGCACAAATCTCACGTATCTCGTTACGGGGATAGTTTTGCAACAGGCCCTTTAAGTCTAGCAATTATGCTGTTAATACTTCTTGCAACTCACTGAAACTAATAAATAAATATGTCTATCTAATTTTCCGATCAGAGTTAACAATCCTGTTATTACGGAAAATAATCTCTTAAAATTATGGGTTTGGCTTATGGGAACATCAGCTCCCTAAAATCAACTTAGTATAAAACCTTCTATGCTTTTATTGAATTTGGGGAGAGTTGCTTTTATTCTGTCAAATCATTATAAATACCCCCTGATTTTCACCTTATGATGATTTATAGACAATGAAACGTACCTACCAACCAAGCAAGAAGAAGAGAAAGACAAGCCATGGCTTTCGTAAGAGAATGGCTAAAAAAGGCGGTCGTAAGGTCTTAAATGGCAGAAGAAAAAAAGGTCGTAAGAGTCTATCAGTCAAGACACCGAGAAAAGGCCATTACAGGTAGTTTACTTTCTTTAGTCCGGCCTCTTTCCTTTGAAGGAGGATATCTCTGAATCTTAAATTCCCAGCATCTTGTCGTCTAAAAAAGCGTTCGGATTTTTTGCGACTTCAAGATCAAGGCCATAAAGTTCATGCTGCAAATATTTTGATTTTGTATTCTAAGTCAACCTTGCCAGATAGTCGTTTGGGGATTCTTGTAACACGTAAAATCGATTCAAGGGCAGTTATTCGAAATAGGATAAAACGAAGAATTCGAGAGATTTTTCGTCTGAACCGCTCTGGATTGCTAGAAAATTATGACATATTGATAATCGCACGGCGTGGAATTTTGGAGTGTTCCTATGCTGATTTAGAAAAACAAATTTTAACTACTTTAAGGAAAGAAAAGTGTTTGTCACTGTAAAGAATAACGTGTTAATCCCAGTAGCAACTGGGCTGCATTTTATCTACAAAAACTTTCTCTCCGCAGCCTTTGGACATACTTGTAGATTCCATCCTCCCTGCTCTGATTACTCCCATCAAGCTGTTATTAAATATGGGTTTTTTAAAGGCGGATGGCTGGCACTGAAACGACTGGCGAAGTGTCATCCTTTTTGCGAAGGTGGCTTCGATTACGTACCTTAGTAAATTTTAAAATTTTTTATATTAACTCGCAGAAAAAACGGATAACGATGATTGATCAAGATGCTTCTCCATTTGAAAATAAAAGAACTGCAATAGCGATTCTTCTCTGTTTAGTTTTGGTCATGATTTATTCCGAGGTGGTGTTAGCTCCACTTTCAAGAGCCTCTGTTCCATCAGTAGTTGCCACAAATGCTCAGACTCAACAGCAAACTCCAGGACAAATTGCTCCACCACAGGCCCAAAATGGAACGGCTCTGGTTGCTCAAACTGGAAGTAGTGGCATACAAGTTACTAAGCCCACAGCTGCGGATTTTGCAAATGCTCAAAAAATATTAGTTACGCATGAGTTTTTCAACGCACAGCTAAATACTCTTGGTGGCAGGTTGGAGAGCTTTAAACTCTCTAAGTATATGCAAGTAAAAGACGGTAAGGATGCTTTTGAAATGGTGGCGAAAGCAGAAGGCGCTACTCTTCCACTGGGAATAATTGCCGGGCCTTTGAATGACGAATCAGTTGTTTACACACTAATAGATACCTTTGGAGCAAAGGCATCAACTGAAGGTGAATATGTAGTTTCTAACAAGGATCTTACTTTGCTTTTTAGTGGGAAACTTTCAAATGGAACAGAGATCAAGAAAACTTTTGTTTTCCATCCAAATACATATCTTTTTGATTTAAATGTTAGCTTCTCCTCTCCTACTCTAGATGGTTCCAGGGCTAAGCTTGAGTGGAACCACTTTGAATCTGACATGACAAAGGTGAGTGAGTATGACTTTAAGGGGATCTCTCGGCTATCGGGAACCTCAGTTACAAAGACATTATTGAACGATGTTGCTGAAGCTCAGGAAGTTCAAGGATCTGATACTTGGATTGAAGTTGGAGATAAATACTTTACTGCCGGATTAATTCCTACTGTGCCAGGACAAAACACATCAGCAATTCGTAATGGAAATACAGTATCGATTTTTGCTGCTGGAACTCCACAAGGTGGCGAATTTAAACTTTATCTTGGTCCGAAAGAAATTAATGTTCTTAAAGGTGTTGGTTACGATCTTCAAAAATCAATTGATTTAGGATTCTTTTCTGCCTTAGCTCATCCCTTGTTAGATCTTTTGAGATTTTTCTATAAAGTTTTTGGTAATTACGGATTATCGATCGTTCTTCTGACTCTTTTGATTAAGGCCTTATTTTTACCACTCACAAAAAAGAGCTTTAAATCTATGGCTGCAATGCAAGATCTGCAACCAAAAATTAAACTTTTACGTGAGAAATATCCCAATGATGCAACAAAGCTTAATCAAGAAATGATGGCACTTTATAAAAAAGAAGGCGTTAACCCGATGGGTGGCTGCCTTCCAATGTTAATTCAGTTACCAGTATTTTTGGGACTCTATAATGCATTGTTGAATTCTATCGATCTTAGACATGCTCCATTTGCACTTTGGATTAATGATCTTTCCTCGCCAGAGAATTTTCAACTATTTGGAATTGCAATTCCCGTAATGGTTATTTTAATGGGAATTACAATGTTCATTCAGCAGTGGACAACACCAACTGTGATGGATCCAACCCAGAAGAAAATTATGATGTTTATGCCAATTGTAATGACTTTTCTGTTTATGGGATTTCCAGCAGGATTGACTCTTTATTGGTTAGTGAATAACAGCGTCTCTATTATTCAACAGTGGTTTATAAAAGAAGAGCGATCAACTGGGCCTACAAAAGCTACAGCCTTAGCCAGTATAGCAATTTTTGGATTCGCTTACATACTTACTCTCATCTAAGAAACGATGGTAAATGATGTCTCAACAATTGCAGCTTTAGCAACGGCGCCTGCTCCGGCTGGTATTGCTGTGATCCGAGTTAGTGGCCCACTTACTCGCAAAGCTCTTAATCATTTGTTTCATGCCAAGTCACCTCCTGTAGATAATCCACGAATGCTTTGTTACGGCAAACTTGTTGATTTTCAGACAGGTAATGTGATTGATAAATCGTTGGCAGTTTTCATGCCGGCTCCTAATAGTTATACCGGTGAAGATGTAGCTGAAATTCAACTGCACGGAAGTTTACTCTTAGTTCAAAAAGTTTTGAGATCTCTTTATTCTTTTGGAATTAGTCCTGCAGAAGCTGGAGAATTTTCAAAACGCGCATTTCTAAATGGAAAACTTGATCTAGTTCAAGTTGAGGCCATTAGAGATATGATTCAGGCAACGACAGACAAAGCTCTCCTTGTTGCTAGCGAACAGCTCGAAGGCCGATTTAGCAAAGCTATTGAATCTTTCGGAGATCCATTAAGAGACTCCTTGGCTGAGATTGAAGCACATCTCGATTTTCCAGAAGAAGATATTAATCCAGAATCTTTTAAAAAAATTAGTTCCAGTATTAAAAAAGCTAGAAAGCAGATCCAAAAGTTAATTTTTACTTATTCTTACGGACAGATTGTTAAAGATGGTTTTCGAGTTCTTTTATGTGGTCGTCCGAATGCAGGTAAATCAAGCATTTTGAATCTTCTTTTGGGACATGATCGAGCCATTGTAACTGAGGTGCCTGGTACAACTAGGGATCTAATTGAGGAAGAAGCAACCTTTTCTGGATATAAATTTGTTTTTTGTGATTCAGCTGGAATCACTCAAACGAGTGACGTAGTAGAAAAGATTGGGGTTGAATTAGCATACGAAAAATTAAAATGGGCAGATTTAGTTTTAATGGTTGTTGATTCTACTGAATCAATGGAAGATTCAATGAAGACCTGGATGCCAATTTTAGAAGATATCAAAAGTAAGTCTCATAAGATTTGGCTTGTTTTTAATAAAATCGACTTGGCTCCCGATGCAATTTCTAAATTTGCATATGAATCAAAATCTGCCGATCAGATTTTTTATCTCTCAGCAAAGACTCATAATGGACTTGAAACTTTAATTACTTCACTTGTAGAAGAAATTCAGTCCCGCATTGCCGATTCAAGTGAAGGAAATACTATTATTACAAATGAGCGTCATAGGACTTGTTTAATGCGAGCCGAAGAGGCTCTTACTAGAGCTGTTGATGTTTTAAAACAGAATGAGCCTCTTGAACTTTGCAGTGCTGAATTGCGATTGGCATTTAGTGCATTAGAAGAAATAATTGGTAAGACCTGGACTGAGGATATACTGGGGCGGATTTTCTCTAAATTCTGTATCGGAAAATAAATCGGGACGGAGCCCGATTTATTTAAAGATACTTGTTAGTTACATCTTATAAAAATTAAAATACCAGTGAATTTAAAATTTCTTGTTACATCTGTAATATTCTGAACAATAACAACTAAGTACGGGATTGTTGTTAGCTCTTTCCTATTTTTTAAAGTTGCGAAAGACCCTGCTGCGCCATTTATTTTTATTTCTAAGTTTTGCTTTTTGGAAATAATTAGGATCGGAAACTTCTTTATTCTTATTCTACTATGTCTGACCTGGGTAAAATAAATTCTAATTCTGGAAATGGAGTTCCAGTTCAAAGGTTATTTCCATTTGCCGAAAATAACATTATTGATTCCAATTCAGTTTTTGCTGAACTTTCTCCGGAAAGAGAAACGGCTTGGTATATTGGTCACGTTCATCCTCACCATATAAGTAAAGTAGAGGAGCTAGTTCGAAATTCAAGTGCTATTGTTACAAATCATTTGAATGAAGCCGATTTTAAAAGATTATCATGGGATGGTGGTGTTCTTGGAGAGTTAATCAAAGATCGAGAAGCTGCTATTGCAAAAGGTGTGCGTTACGTTCCTTTTGCAGCAATTTCGGAACTAAGTTTCAATCATCCAACTTTTGGTGTTCCTAATGTTGAAGGAGCCAGGGCGGCTTTCATTGTTGCCGAAATGTTAATGACAGCAAGTAGCAAATCGGAATATGCCACTATTGAAGCAATTACCGCTAAAGTATCTTTTGATGCCTTTAGATCCATGTGCCAGCAATATGGTCAACTCGATACTCAAATGACAGAAGCGATTTTTGATGATAATGCCACCACTTCATTCTTCCAGTTTTTAGGTAGTTTAAATCTCAAGCCTGGTAGTGAAATTCTAGCTTTTCATAATACGGGCAGGGTAATGCCGGATGCTCTAAAGGGTGAAAATCCACGATTTCTAAAATCAAATTTTAATCCGAATGTTGATATTTGGGGAAATCTTCAACTTGAAACTCCGAATGTTAATATTGGTCCATTTAAGGTTAGACATATTGATGCTGAAACAGAACACTTTGCTTCCAATCAGGAATTATTGGATCAGGTGATTAAACAAGTTGATGAGATAAAACCAGCTTTAATAATTATCAATACTGTAACTAGAACCGGGAGAAGATTACAATTTGTAGACATCGCATCTGCCATCAAAGAGCGGTATTCCGAAACAGACTATGCCCCATTAATCGTCTTGGATGATGCACAGGGATTGGGTCGACTTGCTCCACAAAAATACTTAACAAGCTCAACTGGGAAAAAAGTATCTTCAATTTGGGACTATGCCGATGCTGTATTTTTTACAGGTGCCAAAATGGTTAGCTCTCTTATGGGGGCTGGAGGTGTCTTGTTTAATAAAGACCGATTTATTGCCTCACAAGTTGAATTTTCTGAGTCTCCGTTGAGTTATAGAGCAAGAAAATATGCCTTTGTTAGCTATGATCAAGATAGAATGAATTCATATAACGAAGCAGCTTTTGGAGTTGTTAATACTCCTGAATTGGCATCTTTAATTTTTGCTATTAACGATTTGCCTGAGCATTCGACAGTTCGGGAACGGTTGAGAGAATTGAGAACATTAATCATAGATTCCTTAAAATCTGTCAGCGGAATTAAGATAATTGATAATAAAAATGCACAATATGAGGATACAATTGTTGCTTTTACATTAATTAATCCAATTTCTGAAATGGGCTTTGAACTCAAAACGAGATTGTCTACAAAACGATCCGGTATTGGTGGCGATGCTGATTGGGATCATTATCCGATAACCATACCGGCTGTAATAACAAATCAGATTGCTGGACAAGATGTAAATGTTCTTAGAATTGGATTAGATCCAAGACAGGTTGCCGAAAGCTATGGTCTCTATAAAAGAAAAGTTCAATATCTTCTAAGGGCAATAAAAGAGTCCATTGAAGATCTTATGAATGAATCAGTGGTAAGTGAAACAGAAACGCAATCTCTCACCCCGACTCTTTGGCCTGATAAGTTAGAGGGAATTCTTTAGAAATCAATTGGGCTCCGTCCCCAATTTTCCATAACCGCTATCGGCATGCTCGGATAGAGAAATCCGAGGCAGTGTCCCATTGCGGTTGCGATCTGTGTCTCAGGCGGAAGAGCCCGCAACACTTCTGGCAGTCCGAATTGCCGATGATCTTGGAACCGTTGAAGAACGATCTCTGCAACGGCGTGCAGCGTCTCGTGATTCCCAGACAGAGACTGAAGACCCTTCGTTTCTCGCTTGAGAGCCTTCAGAATGAAAGCTGGATCTCCCACTACGGCTTGTCTTTCACCTTGTCGAATCAACAGGCCGTTTTTCGGAAACATTGCTCCGAGCCTCCAGCCTGCCACGAATCCGATTACCGGAGCCAGAGTTGTCGGGAAGTTGGGATCCATAATCCCTTTCAGCTGGAAGGGTGTTCCAGCGGGGATTCGTACTCTGCCAATTACATGGCCAACGGAGCTCCAGGCATCTTTCAGCACATCGTCGATCAGGGTGTCGGCTGTGAGCGTTGGCTCTAGGCCGAAGTTGAGAGTGTATGGATCGTTTGGCAAGGTTGCAATACCCTGCCAAACACGAACCAGTGTAGGCATGTGTAAGTTCCTCTGTGAGGGGTGGAAGAAGTCAGAAGTGGAAGAATTTAGAAAGCGAGTTGTTTAAAATACCAATATAACCTTTGTACCGCTTCTGGTCAGATAATCATAATTTACAGATACGATTAATTGACCAGATCAGTGAAACTACTAATATTAGATTATTTAATGAACTTATCTTGTTTATTAACCTACCATTGCCCTTTGCATTGAATCAAGAGCAACGCGATTTTGATGTAGCTGCTTAGTCCACTTTGAATAGTTGGTTAAAATATAATCTCTATATCTTTTACTTTCGCCAGGAATTTGAGCATTACCCTTGAGTGCTTTATTCATATTTCCAGGGCCCCAGTTGTAAGCCACCAAAATATTTCTTTTATTTCCAGCGAACTTATCTTCAAGATATTTTAAATATGAGACCCCAAGTTTGATATTGTAAGCTTCATCACTTAGTAAAGATCTATGACCTCTCCAGTTTTCGTTCCCTATTTTACCTACAATATATTTTGCAGTTGAAGGTAGAAGCTGCATAAGGCCCAGAGCTCCAGAACTTGAAATAGCTTTTTTATCGAAGCGACTTTCAGCCATGATTACTGCTGATACAAATAATGGATCATAGCCATGTTTAGCACTTTCATTAACGATAATTTTTGCTAGGACCCCGGGTTGCATAGGCTTATTTGTGGCTTTTCTTATAACATCTGCAATAAATCTTACTTGTATAAAGTAATTTTCAAGTTTAACTGTTTTAGAAGGATCTGTTCTAAGACTGGCAAAACTTGTTGGTAGTAAATAAGAAAAAGATCGACCAATGGAGGCAAACTCACGTTTCTCTGCATCTTGAAATGTATTTAAGCTTGAGAGTTTTTTTCTGACTGCCTCTAGGTTAATATTAACGGCAGGTTGCTCTGGATTTTGAGCCATAAATAAATAAAACGATACAATTACCAAAAGCGCTACTGCGCTTGATACAAACATGAAAAATCCTAAACCATCTATTAGCGAAGTTCTTGCCTCTTCTGATTGAGCAGGGATTCCGTTACCCATCATAGGGGATGATTCACGAGGCACAAATTTTACTCCACGGGTAACGCTCAGCCCGGGATAGACATCGAACTTGTCCATCAATTCACTACTTTTTTTTAAATTTCCTAACTCGCCACTTTCGGTACTTCCTGCTTGGTACCTAGAGTTGTTATGGAGGCAAATGTTACATGTGTTGCCTTAACTTGAGTTATGATCTTAATTACTGTATATACTTATAATCATTAGTGATTTTAATCGTTTTGTGATGAAAAAGTGAGCAATTTCAAACTCATAGTAATAGGTGGCGGACATGCCGGTGTAGAAGCGGCAATGGCTGGAGCTCGACTAGGGGTGTCGACCGCAATGGTAACTTTGCGAAAAGCTGGCATTGGGCAAATGTCATGTAATCCAGCGATAGGTGGTCTTGGTAAAGGTCATCTTGTTAAGGAGGTGGATGTACTTGGTGGAGTAATGGGTCGAGCAATTGACACCACGGGCATTCAATTTCGAACTCTGAATTTATCGAAAGGTCCTGCAGTTAGAGCAACCAGAGCTCAGGCCGATAGAGAACTTTATAAAAATGAAGTTCGACGAATGGTAGAAGCTCAGCCAAATCTTACAATTATAGAAGGCGAAGCTGCTAAAATATTAACCAAATTAGGGAAAGTAATCGGTTTAGAATTAGCCGATGCTTCAGTGATAGATTGCGAAGCTATCGTCATTACAACAGGCACATTTTTAAAAGCATTAATGCATACAGGTACTCTTCAAACCTGTGGCGGTAGAGTCGGTGATAAAGCTTCAAATTCTTTAAGTGATAGTCTGCGCTCTTTGGGTTTTGAATTAGGCCGCTTAAAAACTGGAACACCAGCAAGACTGAAAAGATCGACGATTGATTTTAGTAAACTTACTGAGCAACCAGGAGAAACGCCCATTAAGCCTTTTTCAATGATGTCTGGACGAATCGAACGTCCTCAAATTCCTTGTTGGATTACTGAAACTAATGAAAAAGTACATGAAGTTATAAGGGCAAATAAAGAGAAAAGCCCAATGTTTAATGGGCAAATTAAATCAGTAGGCCCAAGATATTGTCCATCAGTTGAGGATAAAGTTTTTAGATTTGCAGATAAGACTTCACATAATATCTTTTTGGAACCGGAAGGGTTTGAATCAGACGTTGTTTATCCTAATGGCATCTCAACAAGTTTACCGGCGGATGTGCAAGAAGAGTTTATTAAACTTATTCCTGGTTTAGAAAATGTTACGATTATTCAACCTGGCTACGCTGTTGAATATGATTTTGTTGATCCAAGAAATCTTAATCCTACTTTAGAGACAAAAGATATTTCCGGACTTTTCTTAGCTGGACAAATTAACGGCACTTCAGGTTATGAGGAAGCCGCCGGTCAGGGTCTCATGGCTGGAATTAATGCAGCATTAAAAGTTTTGGATCGTGGATCTTTTTCGATAAGCAGATCAGAGGGATATTTAGGTGTCATGATCGATGATCTAACAACTAATGGCGTTGATGATCCTTATAGAATGTTTACATCACGTGCTGAGTATCGCTTAATATTGAGAGAAGATAACGCTTGGCAGAGACTTTGTCCGCGTGGATTAGAGATTGGGATTCTTAGTGATGAACAAAAGCACCGTTACTATGCAATGAATGAGCAATTCTCGCGCGGTAAAGATTGGTTTAATAATAATCGGGCCTTCCCAAATAAAGAAACAAATGAATGGCTGCAATCAATTGGAAGTGCAGATCTCAAAGATGCTGTTACATACGGAACACTGCTTCGTCGGCCCGAGATGCGCATTGACACCTTATTTGAGCATTACAGTTATGAAGGTGAGATTAACCAAGATCTTAAAGATGCACTTCAAACCGAGATTAAATTTGCCGGCTATCTTTCTAGACAAGAAGATGAGATTAAAAAACTTAAACGCAATGAATCTTTGAAAATTCCAAATACGTTCTCGTACGAATCCGTTAAGGGTCTAAGTAGTGAAATGAAAATTAAACTTGCCAAGGTGCGACCAGTTTCAATTGGTCAAGCGATGCGTATTCCGGGTGTTACACCTTCGGCTTTAACTTTATTGTCTGTGCATTTACAGAGATAGTTATTACGCGGCTTTCTTTTCACTTTCAAAAACAATTTTTAAACCAGCTGCTTTTAAGATTTGATTCAATGTAGAGAGGCGTGGATTTCCACGCTTAGATAATGCGTGATAAAGGGCTTGCCTGCTAAGTCCTGATTTTTTTGAAAATTTTGTAATATTCGCACTGCGTGCATCGAGTATGTTCTTAACGGCAATAAGAAATGCTTCTTGTGACTCATTCTCTAAAACATCTGCTAAATAACCTGCTGCGTAGTCCGGATCTTTTAAACGGGTTAAAAGCCCAGTTTTATATTCTTTACTTTTCATTTGACCAAGCTCTTCATAATTTTTGGCTTTTTCAATGTCTTTTTTTTGTGAACTTTTGTCAGCACCGCCTATAATGGGCCTGTTGCAAAACTCTCTCCTACTGCGAAAAGAGATCTTTGGACTGCTACATCGTCAGTCTTCGAGAGAAAAATCCTCAACATATCCAGAGGATATGCTTGCGGTTTTCTCTCTCGACTTCCTTGTCTCGGCACAAATCTCACTTTTCTCGTTACGGAAATAGTTTTGCAACAGGCCCATTAAACAACTAGCTCAATGATGCGTCGTTCATGTACGTACATATGTAT
>JAWXBT010000001.1:0-6961 GCA_034440315.1 bacterium | reverse complement strand
TAGAAGAACTAACTTTGGATTCTTTCTTTAGCGTCCTTGAAAAGTTCTTGGCCAAAGGTTCTAACAATTTTTAATAAATTTTTTATCTCCATTTTTATCTCAATGAAATTCTTTTCGTATGATCAGAATTTTATTGAGTTGCCAAAATTTTTTTCAACTTCGGTATAGGAAGAATTCGAGACGATCAAGGTTCGTCCTGGTTTTATCATTCATCTCAGGCATTTTTTTCGACCTTTGGTCGAGCTGCCGAAATGTCGTAGAAACATCTGGGCCTCTTAGAGGCGCGGAGCATAGACATGATCATGGTGAAGGGCGCGTTGGGTAATCTCAGCGCAAAGCCCCCCAAAGGGGTTGCTCCTTTGGATCTGAATGCGACACAACTTTCGGACCACAATGCAACTGGCATTTGGTCCTTGGGTGCCGCAGTGCTCGCGTTGTCCTCGGACGCGTGGGCTCAGAGCGGTCGTTTCGCATCGCAAAGTCCAGGATTCTTGGAGGGACTCGATACGACCGAATTCGGGCTAACCATTGCCCTGGTGATTGCAGTTCCTGTCGCGATTCACTTCCTAAGGGAAGCTGTTTGGCGCCCCAGGAGATTGCAGATCCAGCAGCATACTGGTTGGCGAAAAAGAAAACGAGCCGTGCTTCGAGAGTCGATCTCTCGGCACTTTCCCCATGCGAATATTCCGAAGCTCGAGCAGGAGCACAAAGACCTGTTTGCACTTTTGGGACCGCCCGGAGAAGTGCTCGTTGGCGAGGATAGAGCTCTTGAGATCCGTAGGGAAATCAAAGAGCTCTATCAGACGATTGCGTTCTATCGAATGGTGGCAGAGGAGCCGTGCTTTCAGCTTTGGAACCTGACGGTTCCCAAGCACGCCGTATGGTGGGCTCAGTACCTCACGCCATTCTCCTACATTCGTCGTCGCGCAACGGCAATCAAAGCTGGGAACTATAAGGGAGAAGGTGTCCGTTTCAAGGACGGAACTTATCTGCCCCTGACCAGGAAGGAGTACTTGGATGTTGTTGCGCTGGCAACCGATGCTGGCTGGACAATGGATCTCCTGCGCGAAAGGTTGGGAACCTTCGATCTGATCATCCAAAAGAAGACCGGAATGCTCGGGTTTCCTGAGACCATCCTTCGGTCTCTTTATAATGCAGGCATCGCGCAGATTCTGACCATGCGTGGGCCTCAGGAAAACCAGAAGGCTGGATTCCAAGATCTCGAGGGACGTCGCAAGTCTCAACGAAAGATGGCGCATACACTGCGCTCATATTTCATCGAAGGGAGCTTCTCACAAAAGCCTTTCGATACTCCGACTGCAAGGGTGCACGACTCCAATGGAGACTGGCTTGCCATCTGCTCTCAGGTGACGACCGTTGAGCGAGATTATGAGGAACGTCTTCTGGTCGATCCTCAAGCTCTTCGGCCTGAACTCGATCAGATTGTCTTTCAAGAGGCAGAGCACAGTGACCTAACTGAGCACTTCATGTGGCAAATGAAGGAGCTCTCCGATCAGGGGTATCTGGCTTCGGTTCTGCACCTTGGAGCACAGTGCGGCTGGTTCCAAGGATTCTTCGACTCCAACCTCTGGTATCGTGGATATGAGAACAATGTCCAGACTGCCATCTCGATCGAGAACGTCGACAAAGAACCGCCTCCGATGGATGAGATCCATATCGCGGAAGCTCTGAACTCCGAAGCCATCGGGCCCAAGGGTCGCAATCCTGACGATCATGCTCGTGGTTTTGAAACGGATGAGAGCTATGCCCAGAGTCTCAAGCCCAGAGACCGAAAGGCATTCAACAGAGGCAAGTCCTACTACGACGATCTCCGTCGTCAGATGGCTTCCTAGTGATTAGCAACCTAGTGTAGGTCTGTAAGGCGGTCAAGCTTTTACAGTCCTACTTTTGGGTTTTCTTCGTCTCGGATCCCGACGGTTGCCTACAAGTGTTTACTTGTAGCGCACCGTCGGGCTTCCTTCATTTCTTATTATCGTATTAAGGCTTAGCCCTGATTAGCTTTTCTAAATGTGGAGTCATTAATTCTAATAATGCTTTCTTAGATTCTCCGGCACCTGTATGAAACTTCAATCTATGACCAAGTACAAATTGAGCCACATATTTTAGATCGTCTTCATTACCGTAATCTCGACCTTGAACTAAGGCCCAGGCTCTTACGGCTTTTTGCAACATGATGGCTGCACGAGTAGATGCTCCAAATTGCAGCAGTGGATTATTTCTCGTTGCTTGAACTATGTTTACAATTGCTTCACGTAAAGGCCCGCTTATAAACACCTCTTCACATGATTTTCGTGCCGCTAAAATATCAGATCGTGAGCATACAGATAAAATGTTTTCACTCTTGTCTTCAATCTTGGAGTGTTCTTCTAGGATCTGAATTTCAGTTTTATTATCAACATACGACATGGGAAGTTTAAGTAAGAATCTATCTAGCTGCACAATTGGCAAGGGATAAGTTCCAGCAATATCGAGTGGATTTTGAGTTCCAAGAACAAAAAATAATTCATCAAGTTTATGGGTAACATTATCTATGGTTACTTGCTTTTCGCCCATACATTCTAAGAAAGCTGATTGTACTTTTGGGCCAGTTCTATTTATTTCGTCAGCTAAAACAATATGAGCAAAAATTGGCCCATGTAAAAATCTAAAGGTTCCAGTTTTGGGCTCAAAAACGTTTACGCCAAGAACGTCTCCTGGCAGCATATCTGGAGTAAATTGTATTCTACGAAAAGGAAGAATTTGATCGTTTCTAAGATTTCCTTCGTCAGCTCTAATTAATCTACCAAGAGTTTTACTCAATGTGGTTTTGCCGGATCCTGGATAGTCTTCTAGTAAGACATGGCCATCAGCAATCAGGGCCGAGATTACTAACTTAATTGTATCTTCTCGTCCTTTAATAACTTCAGATAATCCGTTAATTAGATTGATTGCAACCGCGGAGGCGTCTTCAAATCCAGGGTCTTTTTTTGTTTTAACAACTACTTCCATATTTCAATTTTTCCCAAATTAAGATCTAAAAATAATATCTCAGTTTAAATCAACTCTAAAAACCAGATCATTGATCAAGTTTAAGGTTTTTGCAGCAGTATCACCAGATTCCCTTAATGTTTTTTCAGTACCTATGAATGTTAAGGAAAACTTCCCTTTTGCATCTCTTCTATTATCTTCTTCTCGAAGCTCATATGGAGAAGCTGAGTTTACTGTAAAATTAGAATTCGTAATAATGTTTTCTAGTTCTGAAGATAGATTGCCTAATTTTACAGGTAATTTTAAGCCTTTATTTTTAAATTCAGCCGGAGCTAAGCTAAACAACTCAGTTGCATATGTAAGATATGAAGGATCTGTAATCTTTAGAGATTTAAGTTTTAATCCTAATAAATGAACTCGTAGACCACTATCCGCCCCTTTTCTGGCTGCATTTAGAGTCTCAGCTAAAACTTTGAGCCCTTTATTTTTTTGAAATCCTGATAAATAGTTCTGTGCAAGGTATGCCTGGTAGTAAGTTTTAGCACCCTCACGATCATCTTTAGAGATTTCATTAATGATTCTTTTTTCAATGATTCTAGTTGGCACTGCTTCGAGAAGATCGCCAAGTGTATGATATTCAATTAGGCTGTCAGTATTTCTAATGTAAAGATCTTCAAAGTCGGAAAGATCCTCAGCTAAGACTTGTCTGGCTCTTCTAAAATACCACCAGGATCTAATTTTGTTCGAAGTTATTTCTTTTAAACTAACAGTCCAATCTTTAAAGTTTTCAAATTTAGTATGCTTTAATTTATTTATCCTAGCTTCTAGGGCTTGAGCCAATGAAACTAATGTTGCTGCTCTTAGATCATTAACATCTGTTCCGATTTTGCCAAACCATTGTTGCCTTTGAGAAGCTGATTCGAGATGTTTGATGGCATCTTCAATATGACCTGTATGAAGAGCGATTCTGCCTCGGGCTAAGTGAACAAGGGCTTTATGCTCCTCCCCGCTTCGAAGTGGATATTGCAATACACATTGCTCGAAGTTATCCATTCTAGATTTAGCTTTATCGAATTTAAGTTGCTCAATGTATAAATTGGTAAGATTTAAAGAGGGTAGTACATGCTCACAGCCATCTGGCATGCTTGTAGCTTTTAACCAAGATCCCTCAGCTCGTTCTTCGTCAAATATTTCTCTATAAACCTCGCCAACATTATTTAAGGGTGTTGCCGGCTGACCAGAGTCTCCAATCGCATATTCATAATTAATCGCCTCTTCAAAGATCTTAATTGAACTTTCTCTTTGGCCAGTCATGGATAGAAGAATGCCTAAAATATTTAATGTCCTTCCAGGCTCTGCGCCTGTTAGAATTCCAAGTCGCGCAATTCGAACGGCTTCATCAACGTGACCTAATTTCATAAGAATCCAAGCCCGTGAACCTGGATACCAGGATCCATAGTAGTACTTACTATACTCATCGAGCGTATCGAGTGCGCCTTGGTAATTATCTAAGTTAAGGCGGGTTTCTGAAAGGAGATATAAAATTTTAGAATGATCATCTTTTAAAATAAGATCTTCATATGGAGGAGCTCCATTCTGAGCTTCAAAAAGTGTTTTTGATTGTTTAAGATACTGAATCGCAAGTCTGTAGTGATCGACGTGAATTAAATAGTAACCCCCCAACAGCATATGTATTTTATAATTCTTTGGATCTTTATCGAGAGCCTTAAGGAGCTTAGTCCTAGCATCAAGGGGTCGATCTTGACTTAATAGATCAGTAGCTTCATCTAGAAGTTCGTTCGCACTTTTATCGGCATCTTTACTTTCGGCAAAAAAATTTTCGGCTTCAGATCCAGTAACATCAATTCCTTGACTCTGTACTGGTAAGAGTAAAATTAAAATAAAGAGAAATTTTGAGACTCTTATTGTCATGCTCTCATATTAAAAGGGTTAATGAGTCCAAGAAAACGCTTTGAGATCGGTATTCGAGCAAGAAACTTTCCAACATTATTAAAGCTAGATCTGGCAGAGAAGTTTTTAGAATAAGTGCTAGCTTTGTTTGAGTATTTTAATTCATTTATAAGATCTGTAACCGAAAGTGGATCGATCTTAGTAGCTTCTTTAAGTCGCATTCTAAACTCATGATTTGTTTCTCCGGGATGTCTTTTGAAACCGACTTCTGAAAGTTTAACTCGAATGGCACGTAACGTTCGAAATGCTTTTGTTTTTACGGAGCTAGGGAATGCCCATGAGTAATATAAATATAGTTTAATTAAAATCAAAGCTGATATAATTAGTAAGCAAATAAAAACTAAATCCCCAGAAGTTGGAATATAAAGATCATCTTGTAGTTCGGTATTCTCTTCATTTTCTAAAGTATCTTTAGGTAATATTTCTTCTCCTGGATCCAGTTTGCCCATAAGCTCTTCGAGGAGATTCATGTCAATATTGGTGTCGGCCGCGCTTTCAACTTGTTCAGGTTGTGGATCAAATGGAATCCAACCATATCCAGTAATATAGGCCTCTGCCCAGGCGTGACGATCGCTCATGCGAAGTAGTATATGTCCATCTTTAGATTGACTTAAGTCAGTCAAATATCCAGTTGCAATACGTGCGGGAATTCCCAAGGTTCTAAGCATGTAAACAATGGCATGTGCAAAGTGTACGCAGTAACCTCTTAGATCGCCAAAAAGATAGGGAGCAACTGGATCTTCGTCTGCCTTAACTTCATGTTTTGGACTTAAGGTGTAAATAGAATTTTTAGATAGGTAATCAACAATTGTTTTTGCTTTTTCAAATGGAGCAGCAGCATTTTGAGTTAATCTTAGTGCCAAATCGCCGTATCTTTTATCTGGATGAACATCTAAGTAATGATTAAAAACTTCCTTACTCCATTTGGCATTGCCTACACTTTCGAACTTAATATCCTCAAGCTTAAAATTAGGGGCCATTGAATAGGCGCGATATGCAAATTTAAATCTATCAGGTTCGGGATTTTTAAGTTGCTTGATAGCCAAAGGATAATCTATAGCAAAAGCGGCTTTTTGATCAGCTAGCAGGTAGACTGAATGAATAACCGTGCTTCTATATTTTAAATCAGGATCTTCAATTCCAGTATAAGGTTGGCTTGGTCCAGTATTGTTGACATCAGCATCGAACTGTCCTCCCGCAATAACTAATTCATGACCATTGAACTTTGAAAGTGCGCCTTCTCGAAAATAAAGCATCGGAGTAAAAGGATTTTGCGAGTAATCCCCTTCCAGTCTAACTAGAGCTGCCGGATGATTTGTGCTTCCAAGCGCAGAGTGAAAACCCAGTGGACTTGTGCCTGCATCGTTGCCCTCTCCAACACCATTTGTAATTAGTCCTTTTTGAACGTCATATCGGGCATAGATAATTTTTCCAATTCCAGTAATTAAGACTAAGATTAAAATTGAACTTGCCGTGGCAAGGATTCGATTTAACTTTCTAGTGCCAGCTTCTTCATGGATCTGAACATTCGCAAGTCTTCCTTGAGAAAAATTTAGAAAAATCATCAGAGCTACTACTAGGGTCCCACCGCAAGTTAAGAGCATGGCTTGAGGCTCCAAGCCGAATCTCCAAGCCAAGCCATTGATAAACTGAGGGGAGTCGAGATGATAGTCTCTATGAGGTGATAATAGATAAATACAAATACCTGAGATCAAGAAGATCTCAAAAGTAAGAAAGTGGAGATATCTAAAAAATAACCAAGAAGAAAGAAAGCCGATTGAAAAGGTAATTAAGCAAGTTCCTATATGTTCTGTCATTAAGAAAGTAAAAAAATGACCGGACTCGGCAAAAGTATAATTAAGGAAGTTTGATCCGAGCCAAAATATAACCCACAGAATGGAAACTGCTGTTATTGCCCCGAAAGTTTTGATTACTTTAAAAGATAAGAGGCCGGCGGAAACAACTCCTAAAATTCCAAAGGCACTCATAAAATATGGAGAGG